>JALVCY010000443.1 GCA_027009605.1 Saprospiraceae bacterium | reverse complement strand
TTCAACTCTCCCGGCAAAAACCCAAATCTCTCAACTAGAAAAGCGAATCAACTAGCAGAATATCGAATACAGAATCCCGAATGTCGAATAATGAAGTAAAAACCCGTAAAAACCCAAATCTCTCAACTAGCGAAGCGAATCAACTAGCGAAGCCTGCGAGCGAATCAACTTCTTCAACTTTCTCAACTAAAAACCCAAACAGAAATCCAAATATCAAATGATGTGCAAAATCCCCGTAAAAACCCAAATCTCTCAACTAGCGAAGCGAATCAACTAGCGAAGCCTGCGAGCGATTCAACTTCTTCAACTAACAGAATATCGAATGCAGAATGCCGAATATCGAATAATGAAGTAAAAACCCAAACAAAAACCCAAATCTCTCAACTAGCGAAGCTCTCAACTACGAAGTCCGAATCCACGATAGTAATCGGGACGAGTCTCAACCTAGAGAGCCGAAGGCGAACGTCTCAACTTCCTCAACCACAAAAGCAAATCATCCGACACCACAGCCAAGAGCAAACCACTGCCGAAGCCAAAGACCAAAAGCGCCACAGGCGCGCCCCAAAGACCAAAGACCAAAAAAAATCAGTCCCGGCCCGCATCCACCGAAGCAATAGCCGTCAAATTAACGATATTATTCACTTCCGTATCCTTTGGCAAGACATGGATAGGTTTGCGCAAGCCCGTAATAATCGGCCCGATTGAATTGGCATGTCCAAAATGAGTCACCAATCGAAGGCTGATATTTCCCGCATCCAAATTAGGAAAAATCAACAAATTGGGGCGTCGTTGAATATCCGCAAAAGGATAGCGGTCGGCCATCACCTCACGATTGAGAGCTATATCGGGTTGAACCGGACCATCCACAATCATATTGGGTCTTGCTTTTTTCACCAAATCCACCGCTTTGATAATTTTTTCCGTTTCCGGAGAGAGTACCGTACCGAAGTTAGAAAATGACAACATGGCCGCTCTAGGTTCCATCTGCAATTTTTTCATGGTATCGGCTGCCATCATGGTGATTTCGGCCAATTGCTCGGCATTCGGATTGATATTCACCGCTGCGTCCGCAAAGAAATAGCTTTTGCGATCATGTTGGACTAGATACATTCCGGCGATTAACTGCCCTTTCTCTTTGGGACCGATAATCTTGATAGCCGGGCGTAGAACTTCAGGATATTCGACCGTAATACCGGCCACCATACCGTCTGCATCTCCCATTTCGACCATGACTGCGCCAAAATAAAAGAAATTCTTTAGGCTTTCGTTGGCGCCTTCTAGGGTTTTGCCTTTACGCTGTCTAAGTTCAAAATAGCGATTGACATAAGCTTCCCAGCGATCCGATTTTTCCGGTTCCACAAATTCGATGCCTTCCGGCGAATGATTCAATTCTTCAAACTTTTTGAGCAAGGCCTCTTTGTCTTTAGTTAGCAGGACAGGTTTGGCATATCCGGCCATCACCACTTCGTGGGCTGCCCAGATGATTTTGGGGCAATCTCCTTCCGGAAAAACGATGCGTTTAGGGTTTCTTTTAGCGGAATTATAGATATTTCGCAAGATAGATCTAGACCAATCTACGCTTTCCATTAGTTTTTCACGATATTGGTCGATATCGATGATATTTCTAGCCACTCCGGAATCTATAGCTGCTTTGGCGACAGCCGAAGAAGCAGCGACCAAAACCCGGTGATCAAAGGGCTTAGGAATGATATAATCCCGACCGAAGCTCAAATTAGTCTCCCCATAGATATGTTTGACGGAATCCGGCACTTCTTCCTTGGCCAAATCCGCTAAGGCGTGTGCCACAGCCCGTTTCATCTCTTCATTGATGATGGTCGCCCGCACATCCAAAGCCCCCCTAAAGATAAATGGGAAGCCCAAGACATTATTTACTTGGTTAGGATAATCACTTCTTCCTGTGGCCACGATAGCGTCCGGCCGGGCCGCCACAGCATCCGGATAAGTAATCTCGGGATCAGGATTAGCCATCGCAAAAATAATTGGATTCGGCGCCATCTGCTTAATCATCTCAGGTTTCAAAATCCCCCCTTTGGACACGCCAAAAAAGATATCCGCTCCGGCTACAGCGTCTGCCAAACTGCGTTTCTTAGTCTTGCGAAAAAACTTTTTCTTGTATTTGTTCCGCTCTTCTTCTTCATCTCCCCGTCCTTGCCACAAGACGCCTTTGCTGTCGGTCATGAACAAGTTTTCTATTTGAATACCCAAACTTACGTAAAAATTTGCGCAAGCGATACCCGCCGCTCCGGCTCCACTGACGACCACCACAGCTTCTTCAATTTTCCGGTTAGTCAATTCAAGAGCATTCAGCATAGCTGCACCGGATATAATCGCCGTACCATGTTGATCATCATGAAATACAGGAATATCCAACTTCTCCTTTAAGGTCTCTTCTATAATAAAACACTCCGGGGATTTGATGTCTTCCAAATTAATCCCCCCAAAAGTAGGAGCAATCTTTATCGCTGTCTCAATAACTTCTTCGGCACTGGTCGCATCCACTTCGATATCAAAAACATCAATATCCGCAAATCGCTTAAACAAAATACCCTTTCCTTCCATCACCGGCTTACCGGCCAAAGGCCCAATATTTCCCAGCCCCAAGACAGCAGATCCATTGGACAATACCGCCACTAAATTGCCCTTCGATGTATATTTGTAAGCGTCTTCCGGATTTTCTGCTATGGCTAGACAAGGCGCTGCCACCCCCGGCGTATAAGCCAATGATAAATGATCTTGGGTCACAAATGGCTTCGTCGGTACGACTTCAATCTTTCCGGGCTTGGGCAATTCATGGTATTCTAAAGCCGCTTGTTCTAATCCTTTTTTGGTATTCAGTGATGGTTTCATTTTTTTCGATTTAGGCTGCAAAAGTAGGGCAAATATAGAGCTTGAAACTATGACATTTGTTAGGTTTTCATGTAATCCTTGTCGTTCAACGGATATTGGGGCAGATAGTTGAGCTTGGAGCTTAAAGGTTGAGATAGTTCAATTTGTCCTTCAGACGTTCAAGTGCCTTTGGCGTTCAATTTGTGCTTCGCACGTTCAATTTGCCCTTCGGGCGTTCAAGTGCCTTCGGCGTTCAAGGGAACACACTCTTGGCTGCCTAGCCGTTAAACCGTTACACCGCTAGTGGTTACCTTCGGCTTCCAAGGAGTAAGAACTCTTTCCTGCCTTGACCTTTAACCTTTGACCTTTGACCTTTAACCTTTGACCTCTAACCTTTAACCTTTCACCTTTGACCATTAATTGCTGCCTACCCGTTAAACCGTTACACCGCTAGTGGTTGCCTTCGGCTTCCAAGGAGTAAGAATTCTTTCCTGCCTTGACCTTTAACCTTTGACCTTTAACCTTTAACCTCTAACCTTTAACCTTTCACCTTTGACCATTAATTGCTGCCTAGCCGTTAAACCGTTACACCGCTAGTGGTTGCCTTCGGCTTCCAAGGAGTAAGAATTCTTTCCTGCCTTGACCTTTAACCTTTAACCTTTGACCTTTAACCTTCACCTTTCACCTTTGACCTTTAATTACTGCCTACCCGTTATACCGTTATACCGTTATACCGTTAAATCGTTATTTGCCCTAGTGCAGCATGGTGTCGCTCCTACGGAGCTAGTTATATCCCTACTATTTTAGTCTTACAAAGATGTCGCCCCGCTGGGGCTCACGCATGTATTGCGGCTATTTTCTCTGTTGTCAGCCCCGTAGGGGCGACACCTTTGTAACAGCCAACATCGCATGAACCGGAAGCCCCGGCGGGGCGACACCTTGTCTCGGTCGTACTAATTATCATAAAAAACCAAATAAAAATTTTGTGGACTCAGAATGAAGCAACAAAAATTGACTTTTGGGAGTCAGCTCACCGTTACACCGCTATACCGTCTTATACCGTAAAATTCCGTTTTCGATTAATTCCGTACATTGTGCCGGCAAAAAGCAACTTCAATGGGAATCAGGACAATCGAAACAGATGTATGTATTATTGGAGCCGGGCCGGCAGGCTGTGCCACGGCTCTAAAACTAGATAGATTGGGTATCCCCTGTGTATTGGTTGAAAAAGCTGTTTTCCCTAGAGACAAGACCTGTGGGGACGCCATCAGCGGCAAAGTAATGGTCAATTTAAAACGAATTGACCCGGATTTGCTGAAAAGATTTTATGCAGCACCTTGGAAGATGGACATCCACGGGATTCGAGTGGCACTGCCTTCCAAAGGCAAAAATATAGACTTGGCTTTCAAACCTTCCAATCATTTTGGGGATAAAATGCCGCCTTCTTTTACCGCCAGACGAATGGATTTTGACAATTTTCTGGCGCAAGAAGTTAAGAACAGCCCGTTGGTTCAATTTTTAGAGCAAACGCACATCACTCACCACCAACGCATAAAAGACGGATTCCTACTCACCGCCCCCAAGCAAAATCTACAAATCAAGACCAAAATGGTCGTAGATGCTTCCGGAGCCCAGTCCAAATTTTCCCGGCAAATTGGCCGGTTAGAAAAAGAAGACCAACATTATGCAGGCTCGGTACGGGCTTATTTTAAGAATGTAACCGGATTTAAGGATGTCCAATTTATCGAAATTCATTACCTAAAATCCATTACGCCGGGTTATTTGTGGATTTTCCCCCTTCCGGGCAATGCCGCCAATGTGGGAATCGGTATGCGCACGGATTTTGTTCGAGACCGGGATATTAATTTACGGAAAACCATCGACGATATTGTCAAAAACCATCCCGGTATCAAAGAACGTTTTGCGCAAGCAGAAATGGAAACGCCATGGCAAGGTTATGGGCTCCCAATGGGTTCCAAGCGCTATCCGTTGACGGGAGACCATTATATTTTGACTGGCGATGCGGGGCATTTGATTGATCCACTTTCGGGCGAAGGCATCGGTAATGCTTTTTACAGTGGGGTTTTTGCGGCGGAGCAGATTGAGCAATGCCTTGCGGCCAATGACTTTTCCGCTGAGTTTTTAAAAGCTTATGATGCTCGTATTTGGCGGGTTATCGGCAAAGAGATGAAATTAAGCTACCAAATGCAACGGATTTTGAATCGACCGTTTTTGGTGGCCATCGTAGCCAAAATATTGCTGGCCAACCAAAACCTAATCACCAAGATAGCGGATATGTTTACGGATTTTGAATTGCGCAAGCAATTGGTCAAACCCGGTTTTTGGATTCGTAACTTGTTTTTTCGGAAGTGAGCGCCTCCACTGTAACGGCGACTTCAGTCGCCAAGTTCTCTATAACAATCAGAAAGCCAAGAGCGTACTCCTTGAACGCCGAAGGCAGTTGAACGTGCGAAGCACAAATTGAACGCCCGAAGGGCAATTTGAACAGTTGAACGATTGAACAAAATCTCCTTAGCCTTCAAAATGGAAAGAAAGCGTAAAAGAACGGGATAAAGCCTTGTCCAACACGGTGGATTGCTCTAAGGAACCGTTGTATAACAATACATTTCCGATGCCATAAGAGTATTTAATCTCCGGGGAAAAGATAAAGAAAGGGAAGAAAAATTGGACACCGGCACCGGCTTCGATGGCAAAGTCGGTCGGAGAAATCTTAAGGATTTCATCGGCTTGACGCGTCCGGCTTTCGTTGGCGACATCAAAGGAGTATTTGACACCGGCTATCACGAAGGCTCGTTTATCATGATAAGGAGCCGATTTAAAACGAATTTGGAAGGGCAATTCGACCATAACGGAAGCGACTTTACGCTCACTGGGTACAAGTTGCTTTGGAGTGGTATATTCCAAATTCCTTTCGGCGAAAGACAACGTAGGAAGCAATCTAAAATCAAAGTAATCGCCAATCTTTAGATTCGTGACAATACCCAGATTAAAGCCCGGTCCGCGAACGCTTTCTACCCGGGCGATGCTATCGTTTCCGATAAAATTTTTGGAACGAAAAACCTTATAATCCGAGCGATTAATACCCAAGGTAATCCCAAAATAATAGGGTTTTTGTTGAAAATCTAAAAAATTGTAGTTGCTTTGTCCAAAGGCAAAAGCTCCGACGAATAAAAGAAATGCAGTAATTATTTTTTTGCTATGTACAACGAGCATATTCCAAATGTTAAAGGCTTACAAATTGCGTTTTCAAACCCTACTTTTTCTAAAATCCTTGTAAAATCATCTCCTTCCGGAAAAGCAGTGGCCGATTCAAATAAATAGTGGTAAGCTCTATCATCTTTAGACATCAGCTTTCCCACTTTAGGCAATACATAACGGAAGTACAGATTGAATAATTGCTTAAAAGGAAAAGTTTTAGGTTTAGAGAATTCTAAGACAAAAATCCGACCATCTTTTTTCAAAATGCGGTGCATCTCCGACAAACCTTGCTCCAAATGCTCAAAATTACGGACTCCAAAAGCCACCGTGGTCGCATCAAAAGCCCCGGTATCGAAGCTCAAATTCTCCGAATCTTCTTCTTTTAAGGTAATTTTTTCGGTCAGGCCTTCTTTTTTGACTTTTTCTTCGCCGATTTTCAGCATACCGGGAGACAAGTCGATGGCCATTACCGAAGCGGATTTTATTTTTTTGGCGATAGCGATGGCCACATCACCGGTACCCGTGGCCACGTCTAAGATTTTGGTGGCGTCTGTTTTTTTCAAAGCCCGGAGCATGGTCTTGCGCCAAAGCCGGTCAATACCAAAAGTGAGTGTCTTATTCAGCAGGTCATAAGTCCCTGAGATATTGTCAAACATATCTTTGACCTGCTCTTTTTTGGCCTTATCGTTGCCATACGGCGTGATATCTTCTATTTTCTTTTTCATAAGCGGCTGCAAAGGTAGTTTTTTTTTGGTTCATCGGGGTTTTCTCTGCGCTGTAATTTTTTGGCCTTTAGGATTCAGGTTTTTGAACGGTATAGCGGTTTAACGGTTTAACGGTCTAACGGGAAGGCAGGAAAGAAATCTAGCTCCTTGAACCTGCCGGCAGCAGGCAGACGCCCAAGGCACTGAACGGTATTACGGTATTACGGTTTAACGGTCTAACGGGAAGGCAGGAAAGAAAGTGTTCCCCTTGAACGTCCGAAGGACATTGAACGCCCGAAGGGCAAATTGAACGTGCGAAGCACAAATTGAACGCCCGAAGGGCTATTTTCCCGAAAGGCTCGACGATTCAGGAAAGAAAATTTAACAATCATAGCATAACTAAGCTGAATAACTATTCCTTTCTCAACTTAAAAACCAAACAAAATATCCAATAATGAAGTAAAATCCCGGTAAAACACCCAATTCGTCTCAACCTGCGAAGCACTCAACCACAAAGTCCGAATCCACGATAGCAATCGGGACGAGTTCTCAACCCAGAGAGCCGAAGGCGAACGTCTCAACCTTTCTCAACCTAAAACCAAACAGAATATCGATTGATGAATGACGAATATCGAATAATGAAGTAAAAACCCAAGCAAAAACCCATATCTCTCAACTAGCGCAGCGAATCAACTAGCGAAGCCTGCGAGCGAATCAACTTCTTCAACTAAAAAAATACCCCGCAACCAAATAACAAACCGAAGCCAAACCCGCCGATATAAACGCATAAGGCATTTGTGTCCGGACATGGGCAATATGATTAGAGCCACTAGCCATTGAAGAGATGATGGTCGTATCTGAAATCGGAGACACATGATCCCCAAATATTCCTCCCGAGATGACCGCCCCAATCATCAGCGGTATGCTCATCCCAAAGGTCGCCCCCAAAGATAGCGCAATCGGCATCATAATCGAAAAAGTTCCCCAACTCGTGCCGGTCGAAAAAGCCGTAATCCCCGATACCAAAAACACCAAAAAAGGCAAAAGCATCGGCGGGATATTGCCTTCCAAGAGATGCGCCAGATAATCCGCTGTCCCCAAACCTTTGATGACGCTGCCTATCAAAAACGCCAACAACAAGATTAAAGTAATGGGTATCATATCGGAAATACCCGCATACAAAGACCTAAAATAGGCTTTGTGCGTAAGCTTTTTTGTCGCAAGATAATAGACGTATATAAAAAACAAGGTCGCTACCACCGCATAAAATACAGAAGTAGAACCACTCCCTTTCAGTATATCCCCTTCTCCCGTATAAATCAAACCTACCGGCACCATGGCCACCAAAACAACTATCGGCAAGACCATGCCCCAAGGAGAACTGCTCCCTTTTGCGGAAGCATAAGCCTGCTTATCATACCGAACCGGTACAGCATGACGCATCGGCCCGATATTGATGTCAAACAAAATCACCAACAAGACCACCACCACCGTAATCAAAGAGTAAAAATTAAAGGCAATGGATTCAATCAATAAAGTCACCGCTTCCCCCTGAATCACTTGCTCTTTAATCCCCGCCAATATCAAACCCAGCAGCAAAGCCCCCCAAGCATTAAATGGAATCAAGCCGCAAATAGGCGCAGAAGTCGAGTCACATACCAAGGCCAGTTTTTCCCGGCTAACCCCGTTTTTGTCGCATAAAGGCCGTGCCACCGTACCCGCCACCAAGGCCGTAATAGACGATTCGATAAAAATAATCACTCCCAGTACATAAGCCAACAGCAGCGCACCTTTCGGCGAATCAATCCGCTTTTGCTTCTCGCTAATGTAATTAATAAAGCTACTGACCCCGCCGCTATCCGTTATTAGCTTGATAATCGCCCCCACTAAGAGCGCAAATAAAATCGTTTTGGTAATCCAAGCTTCCGCAAAAAGACCCACAAAATCATCCAGCAATGCCAAAACCGCCGTCAATGGATGATAACCATGAATGACCAATTCGCCAACAAATATGCCGGTCAATAAAGAAACCACCACATCTTTGGTGATGATGGCCAAGGCAATGATTAAAAGGGGAATCAGAATAGATAAAACCCCCAAATTAGCTGCGACATCCATAGTTTGCTTTTTGTTTGCACAAATGTACAAAAAAAACTGTTGGCAGCATCCTAGACTTGTTTCTAGGCTTTTCCAGTTGGTACTTCCGAATTCATTCGGGAGAAGAACAGAGCTTTTTTTCAGTCCAAAGAACGGTTTAACGGTGTAACGGTTTAACGGTGTAACGGTATAACGGTGTAACGGGTAAGCAGCCAAGAAAGCGTCCCCCTTGAACGCCGAAGGCAATTGAACGCCCGAAGGGCAAGTTGAACCTGCGAAGCACAAGTTGAACCAAAGCCAACTAACAATATAGCGGTATAACGGTACAACGGTCTAACAGGTAAGCAGCCAAGAAAGCGTCCCCCTTGAACGCCGAAGGCAATTGAACGCCCGAAGGGCAAGTTGAACCTGCGAAGCACAAGTTGAACACCAAAGCCAACTAACGATATAGCGGTATAACGGTACAACGGTCTAACAGGTAAGCAGCCAAGAAAGCGTCCCCCTTGAACGCCGAAGGCAATTGAACGCCCGAAGGGCAAGTTGAACGTGCGAAGCACAAGTTGAACACCAAAGCCAACTAACGAT
>JALVCY010000442.1 GCA_027009605.1 Saprospiraceae bacterium | reverse complement strand
ATAGGAATGATTGAAGATCCAGTTTGGCAGGCAAATCATCCGACCTTGGGATTAGATTTGAACCCTACAACTGAGTCAAATCAGCTATTTTTGGGTAATAAATTTTTGAATGTGAAAAAGATGAAAGCGTTGGAAAATGTTGGTAAAAGTTGGACTGTTCATATTCCTGAACTAATCTATCAAAAAGTTTTTTCAGAATATGGATATCCGTCTAATGATGACGATGACACTATCGTAGAAACCATTGGTACGCTTGATCTTGATAAATGGTTTCATTAGAATCAAAATACGCAAAGGCGCCTATCTGACAAGGTAGGTGCCTTTTAAAAAAATGAAAGAATATGAAATTAATAGTTTTTTTTGCATTGCTCTGTCCAAGTTTTGTCTTGGATGGTCAGATGCAATTTGAGTATAAGCACTCTAGTGGAATGGCAGATATTTGTTTGGAAGTTGATGGTGGATTTTTAGCTGTAGGGCCAAAATACTTACCACCCCAAAATACACAGGTAATTATTTTGCTGGATAGTTTGGGAGAATTCATGGATAGTATTGAAGAATTTCATCAAGATACTCTTTTTGTTGCAAAGAAAATCGTTGAGGAAGATGATTCATATCTTTTGATGGGTTTTATGAGAACTGAGATGGATTCGGTGCTGAGTTTTTGGATGGCTCACTACTCCAAAGAATTGGAATTTATTGATAGGGATATTATTAGAATGGATGGAGTTGAAAAATCAGACTTTAATCCGTTGTTTGCATTAAATTTATACTGGGATACATCCAGTGATACAGTTTTGTTTACGACACCAATTGAAATTTCCGGTCGAATAAATCTTTTGACCAAAGAAGTTTTTAGTAAGAAAATAGCTCCTTTGGTACCGGAAACGAACATTATTCCAAGAAAAAACAAACCCGGGTATTTGATTTCCGGTTATTCCATCGTCATGTTGGATGAAAATTTTGATACGGTTTCTTATTATCCCTTTTATCTTGATGTATTTCATGGTGGTTGGCTGGGGCTTGATGTAGAGTATTTAACGGACTCTACACTTATCTTTGCGACCCACTTTGAACTTAAAAGTGACTATACCAACGATGGGGATTCCGGTGTGATGGTTGGCACCATGACTGATGATTTTGAAATGCTTTCCGTGGATACCATCCTAATGGAGCCTATTAGTTCTAGCTGGACATTGGTTCCGTACTTTCAGCATGTTCTTGAAAAATCTATAGATTCAACCTATATTGTTGCAGGAGTTACCTGGCCTTATAGCGGTGACTATCGACATTTGTTTTTTGCCCGATATTCTGATAGTGGGGAAAGGCTTTCTTACACTACTTATTCTACATTGAAAGATTATAAATACGAAGTAAATATTAAGGCGACCAGCGATGGTGGGTGTTTGATGTTTGGGCGTCGAGAGAATGAATTAGGGAATAATTATTTTTACGTAGTAAAATTAGGTGCCAACGGTTTAGTGACCGGAGAGACCGCCATCCCACTCAAGAAAGCGCCCATCAAAGTCTATCCCAATCCCACATCCGACATCATCACCTTTGACTTGAAGGGGGATTACCGGATATTGGATTTTGAATTGGTGGATTTGGCGGGTCATATCGTCTTGCGACAAAAAGTGAGCGGACACGAAGAAATATCTACCAGCCATTTGCCGAAAGGAGTGTATGGGTATCGGTTGTTAGGGGACAAGGGAGAAGTTGTGTATTCTGGGAAGATGGTGAAGGAGTGATGGGCGACTACTGTAACGGCGACTTTAGTCGCCAAGTTCACTAGACAATCGTCCGGGCGATACAAATAAAGATTTCCCCAAATTAAGTAGGAAACAAACCAGATGGGGAATGGCTGTTTATCATCAGTAATTCCCCATGTGAGTTCTGAAGAATCAAGAATTAAGCTTGCACCAAAAAGATGGATGTAGTGGGTTTGTTCACCGCTTTAAATCCTGACTAAGTGGTAAATTCAACAGTGCCGTGTTCAACGCTCTATCTTCTGTTTTTTAGTTCCTAGTAAAATGGACGTTTCGGAGTAAACTCAGAAAAGAAACATCTTACTTCTTTTCCAATAAGCCCAAGATGCTGGCTTTTAAATCTTTAATTTCTTGGGAGAACAAGTCAGATGTAGGAGTTTATAGCTATGATAGCCCAAAGAAAAATGCCGTTACGTCTATCTGGGGAGTACAAAATATATCCAAAGAAACCCAACATATCACCTACAATTCTTTCTTGCAGCCGAAGCATATTCAAGAAATGGTAGATGGCGGATTGCATGAATTGGAATATACCTATGACTCTGACGGGCAAAGAATGAAAGCGGTATCATCCGTCAATGGTAATACCGTATCAACAAAGTACTATCTGGGAGATGGTTGCGAGAAAATAGACGGTTGGTATGACCACTATATATTTGTCGGTGGCCGGATGGTAGCGATGGTTAAGCGGATAGCCGGAGCCAATATCGGCGTAGAATTATATACTTTTAC
>JALVCY010000441.1 GCA_027009605.1 Saprospiraceae bacterium | reverse complement strand
CCTTGGGAGCGTGCTAAAGATGTGATGGTCTTTAATGTGTGGACTTAGGCTTGAGTACACGGAGGCACACGAAGTCTATTATTTCCTCTTCATCTTCCAAGTATGCCTAAACTCATCAGCGACACCGGTTGCTGATTCTTGTGTAAATTCCCAAATCTGTTTGTCTTTTTCATTTTTTATGATTCGATAGATTCGGGGCTTGTCGAGTATTAGTATGGGACCGCTACTTTGACGAACTACTTCGATGACTCTTTCCGGTTCATATTGATAGTACCAGTCAAAGGAGACGGAATCTACGAGCCCTGATGGTCGCACCCCAGTCTGATTTGCATTAAATGTAACTTCAATGTCAAATGCACTTTCATGATAGAGCGTATCTGCACGAATTTCTTGAATGACCCAAGTTACATCCCAGTCTCCGATAATGTTATTCTTTTTTACCTCATAGTCGAATGTTTGAGTATTGTTGTCATCTTTATTACAAGCCAAAAAGGCGGTAATGCTAAGTAATAAAAAAAGGATGTAAATCTTTTTCATAATAGAAGGTTTTTAGAAGCAATAATTGCCAGTTTCCGATTTAATTCTGTTTTGCCATTTGATGGCTGGCTACTATTTTCCCATCTTTAATCAGATGCACAATGTATAAGCCATCAGGGAGTCGTCCTAGGTGAATAGAAAAATCATTAGTTCCAACTTCTAGTTTTCTTTTTACTTCTAACACAGTTAGGTTTAAGATGTTTCCAATTTTTAGTGAAATATCACACTCTGTTTTAGAGTCAACTTGTATTAGAATCTCATCAGTAAATGGATTTGGCGAAACGGAGAGTGCTAGTTCCTGATTTATGTCAGAAGGTACTTTCTCTTTTATTGGTGTTAAATCATTGCTAAATGGGCTTAAGTTAAGAAAAGGCGAATTTTTGTTGTCTTTTAAAAGTATAGGATTGTCTGTGATGATGATGTCTTTTGGGGGCTTTACTGACCATATACAAAAAGAATTCGGTGGGCAAAAAGAGCCCATATAAGTATTGCCACAATATACATCTCCACGACAACTTGTCTTTGGACAAGTGTTGTCATTGAAATACAAGATTGAAGAGCAATAGGCAGGATGCGAATCGTCGAGAGATGTTTGACCGTCAGGCCATTGGCAATACTGGTCAATACATCCAAAATTGGATGGGCATCCATTTTTATAAATAATAAAAGGGCCCGTTACTGTAGTTCCATACTCTAATACAACCTCTTGGCCATCCCAACATAAACCATAAGCAATACAATTATCAGTATAGATGTCACGCCAGCCCAAATCCGTTGTTATGGTTTCTTGTGTAAGTGGACAGTAATAAGTTAGGGTGTTACAGTTAAGTGTAGTTGATGCTGTATAGTAGGTTGTGTGTTCTTTGCCATTGCAAAGAATGGTCTTTTTGCAAGGAATTGTAGTATTAATTACCTGTCCTGGTTTAGAACCGACGGTCAAGCATAGATTCCCTTTGTATCTGCAGCCGCCATTGTCTATTACTGTTCCGCAGTAAGTTCCTTCTGGTAAATTGCCTAAATCAGTACCTGTCATTCCATTATCCCAGAATACGGTATAAGGGGGAGACCCGCCACTTATTTTTAAGGAAATGCTTCCAGCCATAAATCCATGGCATGTTTCTATTATTTCTGCTGCTACTGAAATTGGATTTTTTAGGCAGTCTTTAATGATAAAGCAACTTTTGTCTTCAGTGCATCCATCACTAACAACCACACAGTACTTACCGGGTCTTAGATTATTTATATTTCTGGAGGATGCCTCAAAACCATTTGGGCCTGTCCAGTGAAAACTGTATTCTCCGGTACCACCAGTTACACTTAGGCTTATTTTTCCATTGTCAGATTCAGGATTTGTTGTTGATGATGGTTTACCTGTTATGCTGAGTGGTTCAAAACCTGGGTCGTTAGGGTCAGAATTTTCAGTTTCACAGCAGGAAATATGAAATGTCTTAGTTGTATAGCACCCATTAGAAAAAGCTTCCACAGTATAGGCTCCGACACACAAGTCTGTTACAACGTTCTCAAATGTCTGGGATGGATTTGGGATGTTTATCCATTCAAAATGGACTCCTTCTGTCACTTGTATTTCCAAAGAGCCATCACAGGGGGGGGAAGATCCTTTGCAAAAATCAATGTTCTTTTTTTGAACTAAATTTATTTCTATTGACTTGCCAATGTCTTTAACAGTGAAGCATCTCTCATATTCGCAACCGGTTCTGTCTGTTGCTGTTACGCAATATAGACCTTGAGACAAATCCGTTCTTGATTGACCTATTTCTCCATCATCCCATTTGTATTCAAAGGGTTCATGACCATCTTCTGTGCATGAAATATTTACATTTATTTCTCCCTTGATGGAACATGATGCGTCTGTGACATATCCGTCTAATTCACAATCATTGCTACAGGTACAAGGTATTGAAAAAGTTTTTGTTGCGTGACCACATAAAGCATCGCTCACAACGACCTTATAATAAATCCGGGCTTTAGGATTTTTTGAAGAGTTGCCAATTAGGTTTTCGATATCTTCACCATCATTATTTCCTGTGATACCACTATTGTTTTGAATTTCAACTTCAAAGGTCTGCGCTGTTCCTTCCGGAGCTATTACTTGATACCATACAACGTCATAAGGTGCAAAACCATCATTAATATGTAAGTCAATAGCACCATTGCGGCAGTAGCTATTTTTCGTTGCATTGGTTATGTCTCCAGTCAAGGCATCCTGTGCTATTGCGATGAAACTGACAAGAAGAAAGCTGGCAGCTAAAAAAAAAGTGGATAGCGTCTTTTTCATTTTTAGGGTATTTGTCTTTTGAAATATTAGGGATGCGATCATTATTTTTTTACTTTAAATTCGTCAAGTCAACAGTACTTATTTTTAAAAAAGAGTAAAAATGAAGAACAAAATAGCCTCCCTGATTTTCTCAAAAAGGCTTCTTCTTTAGTGTTTTGATTCGTTTTTCAAAAAGACCAAAAAGGCTTCTGGATTGTTTGATTGTATAAGCTCAAGTGCAGTTATTGAGTCTAGTAGAGTATATTTTTTGGTTACATGATTAAACACTCTTATGTCCTTATTAGATTGCTCTTGGAAAGGTTCAATTCTTGTCCTGTCTGGCACTATTCTATAACTGGCATTGTTTATAGACCTGAGAATGACTGATTTGTCGTGAACATACAGAAAAAAATCCTTTAAAGGAGTTGTGAACTGATACGAGTGGATTAATTCCCAATTATTCTTTTCTACTGGGCCTATGGATTCGTAGAGAAAAGCATTTTCGCCAACGCTAAGGAGCAGAAATATCTTTGAGTTCCAATCGACAAAATCATAGTAGATTTTATCCTTTTTTAAAGCAATATCTGTAAAGTTTGGAATTCGTAACCCATTTCTTGCTGGTGTCTCCAAGATACTCTTCCTGAATATGTATTTTCGATTAAGGTCTCTGCACTCATACAATATGTGCCAAGGTTGACATTTGTAGCCTTCCTGCGACCATGAAGCTTTATAAATATGAAGAGTTATTAAAAAGTTTTTATTGATGATAAAATTTCTGTTATCAGTAAAATCATTAAACTTAAAACTTGTAAATCTCTGTGCAAGAGATATGTTCTCAATAGTATCATCTTTAACCTTTATAATCTCTGAAGAAGTTGAGTAATAAAGTGTTCCGTCTTTTGTGAGTTCTATTTTTTGGGGTTTATCATTTTGTGCGAGCAACAGAACGTTTGCTAGGCAGAAAGCTAATATCGTTACAATTATATTTTTCATTTGTGTATTATTTAGTGATTAGTGTATCCAAGAAATCGTACCAAATTGGTAATTGTTTTATCATCTGTTACAAAGAGCACAAATACATTGGCTGTTGTTTCAAGATGTTGCTTGGACAACAAAAGTCTTAACGAAATGTGGTGGAGTGTAGTGTTCTGAGTAGTCATCATGCATGATGTAGATGTAATTTCCATTAGTTCCACCAAACGATACTTCTTTGAGACAAAATGAATAATGAAATTCCTTATCATTGCAATCAGCTTGTCCATACAAATTTAAAAAGCCAATAAAAACAAGGACTGCTAACAGCTTCATTCTTTTTACTATATTCATAATAATGTCTCTGTTTGATTTGAAGCGTAGGGATGCATAGGCATGCGTCCCTACGCTACAAAAATTATAGCTTCAACATACAAATGCCTATTTTATGCCTTAAATTAGGAGTACCTAAACAGTTGTAATTTCCCAAAGAAATGGAAGTTAAGATATATCTTGTGCCAATCATACTCTTTACGACGGCCAACATTGGTGGACTCCCAAGCATCCATTATTGGCGGGGACGGCTAGAGCCCGGTTGTTGGCGGAAGGCAAGATTCGGGAGCGGCGGATATTGGCGAAAGACTTGGATGATTATCAAAAAATCCGGATTTTTAATGCGATGATTCCTTGGGAGCGTGCTAAAGATGTGATGGTCTTTGATGTGTGGACTTAGGCTTGAGTATGCTATTGCGATGAAACTGACAAGAAGAAAGCTGGCAGCTAAAAAAAAAGTGGATAGCGTCTTTTTCATTTTTAGGGTATTTGTCTTTTGAAGAATTTGGGTGTAATCATTATCTTTTTACTCTTTGTTCCAAAAAGGAAATAGGGTCGGATGACAAGATGAGTTGGCCGGCTGTTTTCTTGTCAAGTAATTGGTATTTTTGTGTTATGTGGTTATAGAGTACTACGTCAGTTGTTGCTTGAGAATAAATTTGCTTGATATTTGCTCGGTCGGGTGAAATAATGTAACGGACATCATCAGAAGATTTGATTATAATGGATTGGTCTTTCACATAGGCAAAAAAGTTAGTCAGATGAGTTTGAAAACGATATGAGTGAAGTAATTTCCACTTATTTTTTTCAATTCTATCTAATGATTCAAATAAAAAGGCTTTATCTCCAACAGTAAGGAAAAGTAATATTTTGGAGTTGAAGTGAATAAAATCAAAATCGAGCCTGTCTGTTGTGTTTACATAGTCATAATAGTTAGGAATGATTAAACGATCCAATGCCGGGGGACGGTTACTAAACCCATGTTTGAAGGTGGTTTTAATACTAAAATCAATATACTCATAATTAATCGTCCAATGATTTCGATTAAAGTCTTCTTCGGTTGGGCAGCCGAAACATATTTTATAAATATTAAGCGTGACTAAGTAATTATTTTCGATGACAAAGTTCCTGTTTTCGGTGTAATCATTGTATTTAAGGGCTGTAAACCTTTTGGCGAGCGTCATGCTTTCTTCTGTTTGGCCGTCTTTTTTAATGATTTTGGAAGGTGTTGAGTAGAATAATATACCGTCTTTGGTTAATTCTATTCTTTTAGGAGCTACTTGTCCAAAAATCGGTAATCCACTGAGAATGAAATAAATAAGAAATGCTATAATGTTTTTCATGGGGCTTTATTTAGTACTTGCGGGAACAAAAGAACCATTCCGGCTATATTCATAATTTCCTTGATTACCAGGATGAATTTCAATTGCTGGAAAGTAAAATAATGTTTTTGTTCCGTCTGTCACTTTTCCGCTCATCCAATATGTCTCTTGGCATAAGCTTTCAAATTTGGCTTTGACTTTTACCTTTGTTCCACTTACATAGGCAACGGGCTTCGTTGGTAAATCAATACCTATGTTGCTTGGACAACAAAAGTCATCATTTTCCTTAACGAAATGTGGAGGAGTGTAGTATTCTGAGTTGTCATCATGCATGATGTAAATGTAATTTCCACTAGTTCCGCCAAACGATACTTCTTTGAGACAAAATGAATAATGAAATTCCTTATCATTGCAGTTTAATGATTTTCATAAGGAAGAAATAGTTATGTCATTTTTTCAAAGCACCAGAGTTTGTCATTCGGAAAAAAGACGTATCTTACCGTCATCAAGACGCAGCCAATGGAAAACCAAGAAAAAAAAGTAGATCAATACTATCAAATAGTTGCCAGTTCGACTCATTTTTCAGCCATGCAGGAGCAAGCTATACGGGAGTTGATGTCTCATTTTCGTTTTGTTTCTTGGAAGAAGGGGGCTATTCCTTTTGACGAATACGACACCCATCATAAGTTTTATATCATTCTGACAGGTCGCATAAAAGTATATCAAATCAACGAAAATACCGGAAACGAATACACCATAGAAATCTTGCACAAAGGTAGCCTGTTTGACATCATCTGCTTATTAGATAGCAAAAAACACTTTGTATTAACCGAAGCGCTGGACGATGTAGAAGCTCTATTTGCTCCAATCTATGTTGTTAGAGAAGCCATCATGAAGCATCCGGAGTTTAATCAAACACTTTTTCCTTATCTGGGGCGTCGAATGAGAGCTTATGAAGAAAAAGCCACCGACTTAGCCCTCTTAAATACTTGGGCGCGGACGCTAAAGCTATTTGCCAAGCACCTTAACATTCACCAAGCCAGTCCAAATCTAAAGCTCATCAACAATCTTTCCCATGCCGACTTAGCCAGTATCATCGGTAGTGCCCGGAATGTCTTGAATCGTCATCTGCAAAAACTAAAAAAAGACGACATTATAGATATTGAAAGGTCACATATTTACATAAAAGATGCAGAAGCTCTTATCCGGAAATATCATAGAGAAAAATAAATTACTCCATCATCACCTAGCGAAGCTTGTTCTTTCTACTCCGGTGGCAGTTGACGTAGGGACGCACAGCCGTGCGTCCCTACGTGAGAAAATTTTAGCAAAAACAGGCGCAAAAAGGGCATTTTTTGACCAAAAAAGTGGGTGCTTAAATAGTTACAAATAATCAAGACTTTAAGCTAAACAGAAATAATCCAAAAATCAATATAAGCAAACTGAAAGAAAAAGACAGAAGACTTATCTTCCTGAATTCCTTAGCACTATTTTTTCGTTCTACTAAAAAAAAATAAATAAAACAAACAAAATACAGAGGCCCTAAAAACAGTCCATTAAACATTCCAAAGTAATAAGGCTCATAAAACGCTAAAAAAACATCAAGCACATTGACTGCTAAAAAAAATGTTTTAAGTATCATATTACATGATTAAGAAATTCATGCAGGAATCCAGAAAGTATAATGTAAATCCTGAACAACTTTTTTTTCCGTGATTCTGTCCATTTCGTCCCATAAATAATACGCAAGTTAATGGAAAAACCTAAAAAAGGTGATTTTAGACGCAAAAAGCAATCATCTAAAGGCAGGCAGCCAAAAAATCTTCTCCTTAAACAGAGTAGCGGGAAGGCGGCAAGGAGACTTTGCTCCGAAAAGTATAGTTTTTGAAATAGTTGTGATAAAACTTTCCAAAAGTTTTAAACTTTTGGAAAGTTCTGTATAGTTGTTTATCAGCGCTTTCAGTTGAACAGATGAACAATGAGTCCGCTCCGAAAAGTCCACTCTGCCAGAAATTAAAGCGATGAACAAAATTTTATTTGGTTACCATTCAGTTTCCTTTATAAAAAGGGAAACAATGGAAGGGTTGTCAAAAAGAAACCAAATAAAATTTTGTGGGCTCACGAGCAAGCCACTGCATCCTACTTTTCGGAGCAAACTCAACAATTGAACAAGCTTTCCAAATAGAATAAATTTGGCGGCTTTGCATCAGAATACTTTTAGGAGTACACTCTGAGTTAAGAAGTAGAAGAGACTTGGATGCTACTAATTTATTTACTAAAAAAATCGACTTGTGCACCTTTAGTGGTAGAAGTCGGCAGCCCATTTCCCTTTTCTTTGCAGTCAACCAATAATACCAGTTATTTTTTAACCAAAAAACAAAGAAAATGAGAAATTTCATCAAGTTATTAAAACGAAAGGACTTGGCTGTCACCGGCTCCTTTATCAACAAAGAAATGAAGCGGTTTGAAAAAATCATGAACGACTTGGAAAAAGAGCATTATGCCATAAAATCAGACATCTCCAAGATAAATGATTTGCTGGCGCTCATCGAAAAGCATAAAAAGGAAGATGGCACTGCGCCAACCACCCACCAAACTACCGGAGTCTTAAGACAATGGCTAGCCGGCTTAGAAGAAAAATTTGAAAAACTTCACCTAAAAGAATCTAAGGATTTGGACGAAAACGAATGGGAGACCATTCAAAAAGAAAGAGCCAAATTACTCTTTGAGAAAACAAGACTCGAAAAAGAACACAAACAATTACACGAACTCATCGCCAAAACGGCCACCTTACTCATGGAAGCCAGAGAAGCAGCTTGTTTTGAGCTGACCAAAGGGCATTCCATTGCCAATGTAGGTGAAAAGCTTAAAGAGTATTTTGGAAAGGCTGTCGATGCTTGGGATTACGAAGTCGGCCGGCATGAAATCATCAAATTCTTACGCAAAAAATTTAAACTCAACCGGATTCAGGCCAAAGCCTTGTTCGACATCTTGGAAAAAAGCAAAATCATCAAGTACGAATTGCATATCTTTAACGGCGGGGTCATTTATGAAGTGAATTCCTATGACGGAGGATTTATGAGTGATGTCATGCCTATCGGAAAATGGATTATTAACGCTTAAACCCTAAAAAAATGTCAGTAAAAACGATTAGAAATTGGTGGCTATTAACCGTAATCGGTATCGGTTTGGTAGTCTTAGGAATTTGGGTCTATAAAAACCCTATTGAAAACTATGTGGCACTTTCCGCTTTATTCAGTGCTATGATTTTTGTATCAGGTATCATGGAAGTGGGGTTTGCCCTCTCTAACAGAAAAATCATGAAGGACTGGGGCTGGCAATTGGCCGGTGGACTTTTTGATTTAATCATCGGTTTTGTTTTGATTACCAGACCGGAGCTTTCCATGTTGGTTTTGCCTATCATCTTTGGTATTTGGCTGATATTTAGGGGGATGATTCAAGTGAGCCGGGGATTTTTGCTCAAGCAGTATCAATATGCCGGTTGGTGGTGGTCTGTTATAGGTGGAATATTGGTCATTATCTTTGGATTTTTTGTGGCCAATAATCCGCTATTTGGTTCCATTACCATTGTTACTTGGACATCGCTATCCCTTATTTTCCTAGGAATTTTAACAGTGGCCTTCTCTTTCCTTGTGAAGAGAATCCAAAGCTGGGTTGATTTCTAAAAAACGCTGTAACTATTTAGGTGCCCCTATTTTAAGGCAAAAAATAGGCATTTTTGTGGATGTTGAAGCTATAATTTTTGAAGCGTAGCTGGGCTACGTGAAAAAATTTTAGCAAAAACAGGCGCAAAAAGGGCATTTTTTGACCAAAATAGTGGGTAGCTAAACAGTTACAAAACGCTAATTATTTAGAACCGAAACCGGAGGTGACCGGTTTCGGTTTTTTTTTTACGCAAGTGCAAATAAAAAATCAAATTTTTTGACTACATTGCCAAACAAGCAGAACCAAATGAAAACAAACAAAAGCATTCATCGAAAAAGAAATAAAGCCCTTGGGATTTTTGAAT
>JALVCY010000440.1 GCA_027009605.1 Saprospiraceae bacterium | reverse complement strand
TCTTCGTCTTATAAAGGAAAAAGGCCAAAATCACTCCGACAACAGTAGATAATACACTGACTATCAAGGCTATAAGACTACTTTTGCCCAATAAGACCAAGACCTTATCATCCAATTGTTTTAGATTGTCCGCCAGCCCGCCATCCATGTTAAAAAACGTATAAATCACCGGCCCGACGGCCAACACCACAAAGCCCAAGAAGACTAAATAGTAAAGGATATTGGGGTTTAATTTTCGGCCCATTCTTTCAGATATTTTTGGATGGATTGTAGTTTTTGGGCCGTTTGGGCATAGTCAATCTTCATGGGTTTGATTTTGTCCAAGGAAGGAACCCCGGCGGGTGTGGGCACGCCTTTGTGTAGGGGCATTTGGGCGCAAGATTGGGCTAATTTGGCTTCTGTCTCCCGGCTGAGTAGGTAGTCAATGAGTTTTTGGCCGTTAGCCGGATGGGGTGCTTGGTGGATTAAATTGACGGTATTGGGCATGATTAAACTACCCATTCCACCGGCATCCAAAAAGACAATTCCAACATCAGCGCCTTCTTTCACCGCTTCGTGCGCATCGTCGGTATCTGTCAATCCACAAGCTACTTCGCCTTTCACTACCCTTTTTTTGACATCTCCGTTGCTAGTGGCAATGACTACCTGATTGGCTTTCAAATCCTTTAAAAAAGCCCGAGCTTGTTCATCTCCTAATACCGAAAAAAGGGCAGCGATATGAAACGTGGTAGTCCCAAAAAGTGGGTTGGCAATAGCGACTTGCCCCTTGTATTTTTCTTTGGTCAAATCCAAGATGGATGCCGGGACATCCGCTTCCGCCAATAATTTTTTATTGTATATCAACACTCTTGCCCTTGCGGAAAATCCGGTCCAATGTCCGTCCACATCCTTAAAAACCGGACTAATATCCTTAGCAACTTCCGAAACGTAAGCCGCTGTCACGCCCTTTTGCTTCAATACCATCGTCCTTACAGGGTCGCCACTCCAAAAAACATCTGCTTGGGGATGAGACTTCTCGGCAATCAAGCGGTTGAGCACGCCGGTGGACTTGGTTTCTTCGGTGTCATACACGGCTTTGACCTTTATGCCGGTTTCTCGCTCAAAATCTCTTAGTACGGGCTCCGAAAAGACTTGATCCACACTGGTGTAAACGACGACTTCTTCTTTGGATTGGTCGGTGCAGCTTAGGGCTAGGAGTAGGATTAGGGGGAATAGAAATTTTTTCATTTTTTTTTTTTGCCGATGGCTTTTAACTTGTCCTTCGGATGTTCAATTTGTGCTTTGCACGTTCAATTTGCCTGCGGCGTTCAACTTGTCCTTCGGACGTTCAATTGCCTGCGGCGTTCCCTGCTTGCTTCGCAACGTTTTTTTTTCGGCGTTTGGGTTGTTTATTTTGGGTGGGCGAACACAAGGTTCGCCCCTACGGCGTTTCGTTAATCATGGCTACAACCCGGGCGGGGGCGGCGGATGCGCCGACTATTTTTAACGGGAAAACGGCGACCTTGAATCCGGTGTATGGCAATGCGTCTAAATTAACCAATTGCTCAATATGCCAATATTCCTTGTCTTGTCCAACTAAATGGGCTTCCCAAAATAATTCTGTATTGCCGGTTTTCTTGGCTTGTTCCATCATATAATGCAGGGGCAAATCCCATCCCCACGAATCAATGCCCATTACCTTTATCCCCTTGTCTATCAACCAATTGGTGGCTTCCGCACTCATCCCCGTTCCTATCTTGTGAAAATCCTTGGTGCCGTTAAATTTGTCTCGTCCGGTCTTTATCAATACAATCATTCCCGGCTCGATTGACAATTCATTTTTTGTCAAAAAATGCTCGATGTCCGCTACCGTTATGGCATCAAAATCTGCCTTATGCTTCATATCTATCACTATTCCATCGGCAAATCCCAATTCCAAAGGCATCTGCTCTATCGTCTTCGCTTTTTGCCCATTGGTGGTCGGGGAATAATGCCAAGGTGCATCAATATGCGTGGTCGAATGCACCCCCATTTTTTGAATGGTATCGTCCGCCCACCCCACAAATCCTTTCGGAAAATACTTAAATGGCAAGCCCAAAGCACGTAACAACCACTTAGCCTTGGCATGGGGCTTGTGCTTGATCTTGACTTTCATAAACCAAGGATCGTCGGCATTGTACTTTATTGGTTTGCTTAAATCTACTATTTTCATTTTTTTTTTTTGCCTGCGGCAGGTTGAGTGCCTTCGGCAGGTTGAGATTGTCGTGGGTGTTTGTCTTTTTCGGTTAACATAATTTCAACTTGCTTGGGCTTTGGACTTCGGCAGGTTGAGTGCCTTCGGCAGGTTGAGATTATCGTGGGTGTTTGTCTTTTTCGGTTGACATAATTTCAACTTACTTGGGCTTTTGCCTGCGGCAGGTTGAGTGCCTTCGGCAGGTTGAGATTATCGTGGGTGTTTGTCTTTTTCGGTTGACATAATTTCAACTTGCTTGGGCTTTTGCCTGCGGCAGGTTGAGTGCCTTCGGCAGGTTGAGATTATCGTGGGTGTTTGTCTTTTTCGGTTGACATAATTTCAACTTGCTTGGGCTTTGGACTTCGGTAGGTTGAGTGCCTTCGGCAGGTTGAGATTGTCGTGGGTTTTTGTCTTTTTCGGTTAACTATCAACTAGCGAAGCTTGCGAGCGAATCAACTTCTTCAACTTCTTCAACATAGCAAGCCTTAGCGAACGTCACAACCTTCTCAACCTCCTTCCAAAACCAATTCCACCAACCGCTCCGAAGCCCCGGCCTCCCCCAACAAAACCTTCAGCCGCCGATAATTATCCCGAATCACCGGCAGATTTTTTTCCGAAAGGATATTCGATAACTCTGCTATCAAATGCGCTGTCGTCAATTCCTTTTGAATCAATTCTTTAACTATTTCTTCCTTCGCTATCAGATTGACCAAGGAGATATAATCCACTTTGACTACCCGTTTGGCGATGGCATAAGACACCGGATTCCCCTTGTAACAAACTACTTGCGGGACTTCAAACAAAGCTGCTTCCAAAGTCGCCGTTCCCGAAGTAACCAAGGCGGCATCCGCTTGCGCCAAAATATCATAGGTCTGCCCAAAAATAACCGGTACTTTTTGCGCAAGCGTATCATCGCCTATGACCTTTTGATAAAAATCCGGCTTTTGACTCGGCGCACCCGCTATCACAAATTGATAGTCCGGAAAAGACGGAATAACGGCCAACATTTCCGGAAGGACTAAACTAATCTCCTGCTTGCGACTCCCCGGCAAAAGGGCAATCAATTTACGCTTTTTTGCAGACGCTTCTTGCGAAATCGCCGCAATGGGCTTCGGCTCGTATCCTTCCACCACATCCAACAACGGATGCCCGACAAAATCCACTTTCATCCCGTGCTTAGCATAAAACTCTTGCTCAAAAGGTAGGATGACAAACATCCGGTCAACATTCTTTTTGATTTCCTTCACCCGGGACTGATGCCAAGCCCATATCTGCGGAGAGATATAATACAAGACCTTTATCTGATTGATTTTCAACCACTTAGCCATCCTTAGATTAAAGCCGGGATAGTCCACCAAGATGACCGCATCGGGCTGATACTGCAATATATCTTCCTTGCAAATCTTAAAATTGCCGAGAATGGTACGGATATTTTTGGCCACTTCGATAAAGCCCATAAACGCCAAATCCTTATAATGCTTGACCACATCCACACCGGCTTCCGCCATTAAATCGCCACCCCAACCCCGCAATTCAACGTTCGGATTTTTCCGTTTTAGGGCTTTGACAAAATTGGACGCATGCAAATCCCCCGAAGCTTCGCCGGCAATGATGTAATATTTCATAGGTCTCTTGTCCGTAGGGGGCATCACAAGGATGCCCCCTACGAGTCAAATTTTTATTTTACCCGGTTAACCATATCCAAAATGGCATTTTGGTGCACGGTGTAGGTCATCATCTTTAGCTTGACATAATCTTCATGGAAAAAGAAATAACCCGGATCCACCCCATTGCGAGAACTCGAACCGGAATCCTTTATCAAAAACCACCATTTGCCATCGGCATCTTCTTTGTACCCAATCAGATGTATAGCATGGTCATCGCCAGTAGAGCCATTATCAAAACGCATCTGCCTGGCATCTTCATCAATGTATTCAGACGGAATGTCAAAGGTCGGCACTATCGCTACACTTTGCGCCGGCAAATAACCCGGCCCCGATACATCGCCACCGATAGAAACCGAATATCCGGCTTTCACAGCTTTTTTCAATCCGGCCATAAAATCATCCAAAGGGACATTCATATAGTCCTTGCTATGCCAATAATTATCCGGCACCGGCCACTCCGCATGAGTCCAATACGGATATTGTTTGAGAGACATGACATTGACGTATTCTTCCGGATTGATTTTGGCGACATCCCGCATGAAAGTAATGGGATCATAAGCCTTCCGATTGTAGTAAAAAGTACGCGGTGGAGTCCCCAAATACGTGTCCAAAATCGCCTTTACGCCGGCCATAATCACATCCTTATCCCACGCATTACGCTTTTTGTGCTCTTTCAAGAAAGCTTCAAACTCCGCAAATAATTTTTTGTGATCGGGGTAAGGGGTATTTTTGGCGTTACCGGAATAAGCATAGAGTGGCATCAACCCATGCTTTTTCATTTGTCTAGCCAAAGCGTTGGTTTCCGAGCCTTCTCCCAAATGCGATTTTCCTTTGGTTTTGATGTATTCTTCGGCTTTCGCCAAATATTCATAATAGACTAGGTAAATTTCCGAAAGGTCAATCTCCTTTTTGGTCTTACGAAAAATCTCGGCTTCATAAAAAGATGTCGTAGAAAAACTCCAACATGTCCCTGTCCGACCTTGTGAAATAGGCGCTTCACACCAAACCGTCGTAAACTCCTTGTGAGAAGTCGGCAAAGTCCGGTGATTGGGAATAGCTTTTAGGACTTTCCGTGTCTTGTAAGTGCCCCCGTCCAATGCTTTTAGGACACTGCTGTAAAAAGGGTTATTGTAATCAATGTATTCAGCGGCATCTCTAAGTGGCTGAGCCTGAGCAGCTTGCGCAAAAAGAAAAAGGCCAAGAATGATTATAGTCTGTTTCATGGTTAAATTGTTAGTTGACAAAACCCAAAGATACTAGGAAGTTCGATAAAAATGGAATGCCGGGGGGGATTTTTGGAAATGAAAGGGTTTTTGGGTTGAGATAGTTGAAGAAGTTGATTCGCTGCGCTAGTTGATTCACTCGTCCTTTGGACTTCGTTAGTTGATTCGCTCGCAAGCTTCGCTAGTTGAAGAAGTTGATGCTTGTCAAGAAAAAAATAAATCTGCGGGTAAAATCTGCAGGAATCTGCGAAAAAAAAAGCGGTGAGTAGTGAGTATTGAGTAGTGAGTAGTGAGTAGTGAGAGATGAGTGGTGAGTTACCAAGAAAGAAAGAAATCTGCGGAAATCTGCGGGAAAAATCTGCGAATATCTGCAGGAAATAAAGCGGTGAGTAGTGAGTAGTGAGAGATGAGTAGTGAGAGATGAGTAGTGAGAGATGAGTAGTGAGAGATGAGTAGTGAGAGATGAGTAGTGAGAGATGAGTAGTGAGAGATGAGTAGTGAGTTGCCAAGAAAGAAATAAATCTGCGAATATCTGCGGGAAATTAAATCTGCGAATATCTGCAGAAAAATCAACCTTCCCCACTTCCCAAACATCCTACCAATGTGACAGAGCAATTCCATTTTTTTCCGCAAGGGCTAAAAACTTAGCAAAAAAAGAACTAATTTTGTACTAATTCAATTTTAACGAAGATTCTAACAATGAAACAAAACGGCCACAAAACCCCAACCGATCAACCCTTAGTTTGGCGTGAAGAAGCCACCAACGGATTGGATACCATTCGTAAGATTTTGCTCTCCAAACATGTCATGGAAAGCGAAAAAAAGCTGACTGAATTAAATCAAAAATACGAAGTACTGTTCCAAGAGATGGAAGCACGTCTTCGTAAAAAAGAAATCGAATATGCACTTCGTTTTCAGAAATTAGAAGAACATTTTGAACTCAAAGTGAATGAATTGAAGCAAAATTTACTAGAGGAAATAACACAGGTCGAACGTAAAGCCATCGAACATTCCGACAAGAAAAATACTGATTTTGGTAAGATTCTTATCGAATTAGGCAAAGAATGGACGCTTGGAAATTCAAAAGAGTAATATCGACCCCGGCATGGATGAGCCATCAAAATTGGCTGCTCAACATCAATTAAGCGATGATGCCCTTCTTTTTGAAGAGTTAAAGGAGACCTTATTGCACGAAGACCGAGAAGCACTCCGTGAGTTACAGAATATTCTCAACCAACCCGAAAAACTATCCCAAAAAATGTCCCCCGTTTTAGAAAAACGGTTGGAAGACTTCAAAGAGGCTTTTCCGAATGATTATCGCGCCATTCTTGAGAAAATTATCTCCGAAAAATTGGCCAATTCCAAGGAAGAATTACTGGAAGCAATTTATCCGATTATGGGTAAATTAATCAAAAAATATATTGCCCTTCAATTTGACCTGCTTCGCGAGAGAATGGCAATGAGAAACCAAAACAGCATTTGGTATAAAACCAAAACTCGCATCCGTGCTTTTTTTACGGGAACTAAAGAGTCTGATATTATTTTGACGGATTTGATGGATGTGGAAATCAAAAATGTCTTTGTCATCCAAAAAAACTCCGGCCTGCTTATCGCCGCTGCCATCAATGATGCCGAATTGCATACCGACTTGGTTGCCGGCATGATGACAGCCATCAAATCATTTGCCGAGGATGCTTTTGACCGTAAGGGTGCTGAATTAGAAGTCATCACGTATGATAATTACCAGCTATTGTTGGAAAACTACTATTCCTATTACTTCGTGGTCGCACTTACCGGCACTATTTCTTCGCACCAAGATGCACTCATTCACGAAAAGATGAATAACTTTGCCGCCCGCCATCTGAATCGAAAGAAAGTCAAAGACGGGCAGTTTTCTGAAGCTATTTCAAAAAAATTAAAGGATTACTTCATTGATAATCCAAAAGTATAAAGTCTCATGATCTCAAAAAAAGTCATTTTAACCGGTAGTTTTGGTGTAGGAAAAACCTCGCTATTTGAACAATTTCTGTATTCTAAATTTAGCCAAAAATACCTAACCACCATAGGCGTAAAAGTAGATAAAAAAGTCATTAACGTCAATGGTAAGGAGCTTTCGCTAATTATTTGGGATATAGCCGGTGAAGTCAAGCAAGACAAGGTGCCTAATTCCTATTTTTTGGGGACATCCGCCATTATTTATGTTTTTGATGTCACCCGCAAATCCACTTACGAAGAGTTGGACCAAGACATCACCCATCTAAAAAAAATGCTCCCCAACGGTATCACTGCCATTGTTGGCAACAAAATTGATTTAGTAGATGAAAGTTTTCTACAAGAACTCAAAGGAAACATCCCCGTCCCTTGGGATATATTGACCAGCGCAAAGACCGGAGAGAATGTAGAAGAATTGTTTTTAAATATTGGTTCGCAATTACTCAATCAAAACACCTAAACTTGATTCCGAAAAAAATGCATACTTTTTTAATCAGCCCACAAGGCAAAATCATCAAAGAATCCGGCAATTTATTTCCGGTGGATATACTTCAAGATTTTTCGCCTAAGCTACTTTGCCCGATACTGAATAGTATTTTTGAAGAATTAGTCAAACTTAAGCCTTCTTCTCCGGCTATTTTTATTCCGGCAGTGAATCTATCCATAAAATCCATCAATGGATACTTTGATTATTTGCTTTCCAAAAAAGAAGATGGTTCTATTCTTTGGATTGTGGAAGATACCACCGAATCGAACAACAATAAATTGGTCAGACTTCAGCCCGAAATGGAGCAAAAACTTAAAGATGAGACCGTCCAATTCTTAAATTTTGGCAAAAATTGTGACATTTCCGACTAATTCACCCAAAACCCTCCTGCCCTATGTCCATTTGGAAACAACAAGCCGCACTCGAATTCCTTAACTCCCTAGGAGAAAACACCTTAACCGGACACATAGGCATTGAATTTACCGAAATCGGAGAAGACTATTTGATGGCCAAAATGCCGGTCGATTCCCGCACTCATCAGCCTTTTGGCATTCTTCATGGCGGTGCTAGTGCTGTCCTTGCGGAAACACTCGGCAGCGTCGCTTCTACCCTATGCCTGCCGGATGTTCAAAAACAAACTGCCGTCGGCTTAGAAATTAATGTCAACCACCTTCGCTCAGTTCGTTCCGGTTTTGTTTTTGGCAAAGCCACCCCCGTCCGTATTGGCCGCTCCGTACATGTCTGGAATATCGAAATCACCGATGAAGCCGGACTACTTACTGCGGTTAGCCGGTTGACTACTGTGATTAAGGATATGGGGTAGTTCATTCGTTTTCCTTACCACTAAGGCCACTTTAGAATGCACTAAGACTACACTAAGAAATCTATTTAGGTAGAAATGCGCTCAACTCAAACATGGCGAAACTGGGTCATTTGTTCTATTGGCATTAGTGATATCTCCTCCCCCAAAATTGCTAAAAAGCCGCGGTTATCTTAGCAGTAGGCCGGGTAAATTTGACCCATCCAAAGGGGGACATACTAACACAAGTCGTATGAAAAAAATCACTATGGGTAGCTAAATAGATTTTCATTACTGTCGATTTTAATTTTAACCAACGGACGAGAAATAAAGGCAAACATGCCCCGAATCTCCAAAATATTTAAAGACTTTTTTCATGAAAGCCCCAAAAATCCCCTTTAAAATGGGGACTTTATGGCCTTTAAATATTTTGGGGACAGGATTGCTTAAAATTAGGCAATGACTCCAAAACAAACCTAGTAGCAAGCCAAAGCAAAGTTGACCTTTAACACCCTTTTGCAAAGGGTACCGATAGGAATCGGCAGGGGGCTTGCATCTAAAAAGACAACTTTGCTTTGGCTTTCGTAGGAAAATCCTTTTTTTTGAATGGCACAGGTAGAAAAAATTTTGTTCCTTTCTTTTATTTTCGACAGAGTAGATAGCACGAAACCAAAACATATGTAAAAATGCGGATAAAGCCTAGTAGCTGCTAAATTTTTTAAGACCAAGAACACCCTGTCCCATTGTTTTTTTTGATAAGTAGGGAATGTTTAAAATATACAAACTTTTTTATATACTACTTGTGTTTGTACGGTAGCCATCCAAAGGGGGACATACACGACTTACAACTGCGGCATTCAATTAGAAGACTATTGAATGTTTGTTGGTACTAGATTTTCTAGACTTTTATTATTGTTTAATTATGCATCATAAGTCACTGATAACCATTTAGTTATAAATTTATAAAAACAATTTAGTAACTAAACTATGCCTGTCGTGTATGCAAGTCGTGTATGTATGTCCCGCATGTACCACGCTGGCGGGGTCAAATTTGCCACCCGGCAGTCCGGTTACTTCCGAAACTTAAAGCAAATTTGGGGGTGGAAAAAAACTA
>JALVCY010000439.1 GCA_027009605.1 Saprospiraceae bacterium | reverse complement strand
TTTGGCTTCTTGGTTGAGCTTGTCCTTCGGACTTCGTGGTTGAGCTTCGCTTGGGACGTGGATCGCTAAGCACGGAGCGCAGCGTAGTGATTGGTGAGCCAAACTGTTCCCCTGTAGCCATTGGCTCCGGATGAACTCTTTGCTAATTGAAAAAGTTGAGAACGTTCGCCTTCGGTATCCGGCATTCTATTCAAAGAAATAAGTATATTGCGACCAGAAACGACTTCTCACGATTTGTTTTGGCTAGAAAAAGCTCTATTTTTGACTCCAAAACGATTGTGCTGTGTTAATCACCAAAAAAATATCCGATGAGAACCCTATTTTTCCTTTTGTTGTTGATTGGCTTGGTGGCCTGCCGGCCAAAACCCCAATCTACCCAAAGTGCCTACGTGCATCCGTCTGTCAAAACCAAATTAGTCTCCACCGGCGGAGTGACTTGCGCCAATCCTTATGCCGCCGAAGCCGGTAATTCCATCTTAAAAGCCGGAGGCAATGCCATCGATGCGGCGGTAACGACCCAGTTTGCTTTGGCGGTTACCTTTCCATTAGGAGGCAATATCGGGGGCGGTGGTTTTATGGTTATTCGCTGGCATGACGGGCAGACGCAAGCTTTAGATTATCGGGAAATGGCGCCTAGTGGAGCGTCTCGAGATATGTATTTAGATGATTTTGGCAATGTGTTGGATAGTGTGAGCCGTTATGGCGGCTTGGCGAGTGGGGTGCCCGGTTCGGTGGCCGGTATGGTGGCGGCACATGAGCGGTATGGGACTGTGCCTTTCGGAAAATTATTGGCACCGGCAATAAAATTGGCGAGAGAAGGCTTTCCCATCACCCAAATCGAAGCCAATCGACTCAATAAGTATAAAAATGATTTTCTGCGCTTTAATCGGGCGCCCATCGCCTTTGTGAAGGATAGTCCTTGGCAAGCAGGGGATACTTTGCGCCAGCCGGAATTGGCCAATACCCTAGAATGGATTGGCAAACAAGGAAAAGACGGATTTTATAAGGGCAAAATTGCGCAAGCCATCGTCGATGAAATGAAAGCAACCAATGGCATCATTACACTTGAAGATTTGGCTCAGTATAAGGCCATTTGGCGGAAGCCGGTTTTGGGGCATTATCGAGACTATCAGATTATTTCGATGCCGCCGCCGTCGTCCGGAGGGGTGACTTTGATGCAATTGTTGGAGACGGTCGAGTCTTTTCGGATGGATACGATGGCGTTTCACTCCCCCGAGGCCATTCATTTGATGGTGGAAGCCGAAAAACGAGTGTATGCCGATCGAGCCACGCATTTGGGGGACGCCGATTTTTATCCGGTACCGATGGAAGGCTTATTGGATTCGGTCTATATTCATCAACGCATGCCTGCCATTCCTGAAAAGGCGACCCCGGCGTCTGCCATCAGTGCGGGGGATTTGCCGCCGGAAGAGCATAAGAATACCACGCACTTTAGCATCGTCGATTCTTTTGGAAACGCCGTGGCTACGACGACGACCATTAATTCGGCGTATGGTTCTAAAGTCGTCGTGCAAGGAGCGGGCTTTTTTATGAATAACGAAATGGACGATTTTAGTGCCAAGCCGGGTGTGCCTAATCAGTTTGGTTTGTTGGGTAATGAAGCGAATGCTATCGAACCCGGTAAGCGGATGTTGAGCTCGATGACGCCTACAATCGTTGCCAAAGATGGACAATGGTGGATGGTTTTGGGTAGTCCCGGGGGCTCGACCATCATTACTTCTGTTTTTCAGACCATTGTGAACGTGACGGAGTTTGGGTTGGCGGGGGATAAAGCGGTAGCTGCCGGTAGGTTTCATCACCAGTGGCGACCGGATACGATTTTTGTAGAAAAAGGGGTTTTTTCTCCAAGAGTGCAAGAGGCCTTGCGGAAAAAAGGTCACCATATTTTTGAACGGGGTCATATCGGTGCTGTGGATGCGATTTTTCGGACTGATGAGGGGATTGAGTTGGTGGCGGATCCGCGGTGGGATGATGGGGTGGATTGAGGAGTTGGGAAAGTTGATTCGCTTCGCTGGTTGAAAAAGTTGAGAACGTTCGCCTTCGGCTCACTAGGTTGAGACTCGTCCCGATTACTATCGTGGATACGGACTTCGGGTTGAGAGCTTCGCAGGTTGAGATGATTTGGGTATTTATGGGGATTTTTACTTCATTTTCGGTATTTGGGATTTTGTGTTTGATATTCTGTTAGTTGAGAAAGTTGAAAGAGTTGAAGAAGTTGATTCGCTCGCAAGCTTCGCTAGTTGATTCGCTTCGCTAGTTGAGAGAAATGGGTTTTTGACTGGGATTTTACTTCATTCTATGATATTTGGGATTCTGTAATTGATATAATTGTTAGATTTTTTAGCCGCCTACCCGCTACACCGTTAAACCGCTACACCGTTAAACCGTTAATCGCCTTCGGCTCACTAGGTTGAGACTCGTCCCGATTACTATCGTGGATACGGACTTCGGGTTGAGAGCTTCGCAGGTTGAGACGATTTGGGTCTTTAT
>JALVCY010000438.1 GCA_027009605.1 Saprospiraceae bacterium | reverse complement strand
CTTGCCTTGAACTTCTCCTATAACGCCTTGAGTTTTTGACCCCTTTTTCGATTCCAGTGTTGACAAAGGTGATGTTTGGCGGATCTTGCCAACGACGTCTCCAATTTTAGCTTTTGACTTGATTTCTTTTTGGGCCACCGCAGTGGGCAAATTATTCTGAGCACTTAAGTGCAATACACCCAGAGCAAAAATCACCATCAATGTTAAGACTTTCTTCATGTCTATATATTCTTTTTTTAATTGTTGAGAATTTGTTCGGTTTCAAAATACTTGAGAACCAGCCTTTTACGACCAATTATAATACCACAAACCATTCTTCCTTACAAAAAAAAAGATATTCTTTTTTGACAAATGAAAACCCCATTGAATGAAGATAATACACATTCCTTAAAAAAATAAATGCAACAATTTATCATAAGAAAAATCCCAAGTAAATACCCAAATCTCTCAACTAGCGAAGCGAATCAACTAGCGGAGCCTGCGAGCGAATCAACTTCTTCAACTAAAAACCAAACAGAATTCCGAATATCCAAGAATAAAGCAAAATCCCCAACAAAACCCCATATCATCTCAACCTGCGAAGCTCTCAACCTTGCGAGCCTTAGCGAGCATCTCAACCTTTCTCAACCAAACAGAATATCGAATGCAGAATACCCAATATCGAATAATGAAGTAAAATCCCCATCAAGAATCCATATCGTCTCAACCTGCGAAGCTCTCAACCTTGCGAGCCTTAGCGAGCATCTCAACCTTCGTCAATTAGCAAAGATTTCATCCAGAGTCAATGGCATACAGGGGAACAGTTTGGCTCACCAATCACTACGCTGCGCTCCGTGCTTAGCGATCCACGTCCTAGGCGAATCTCAACATCGAAGTCCGAATCCACGATAGTAATCGGGACAAGCTCAACCAAGAAGCCAAAGACAAACGTCTCAACTTCTTCAACTAGCAAAGCCTGCGAGCGAATCAACTAAACCTGACCTACCCTGCACGATTTTTGCCCCATATTAAAAAAAAAAGCCGGCTTTATAAACAAAAATCCCGTTTTTTTGTCGAAAGACCATAAATATGAAGATTTTTAAGATATATACCCTTCTCATTTTCACGCTTTTCAGTCCTTCGTTAAAGGCTCAAAAGCCGGCGGATTTATTGTGGGGCTTTGATGAGCGCAAATTAGTCGAAACCAAGTGGAAGTACAACTACACCCTCCAAAAGGAAACCAATACCATTCTTCACAAAGCGGATAAAGACTATAAATACTTCCTCTATTTCAGATACGACAAAACTTATCAGCAATATTTAAACGGCCAATTTTCGTATGGCAAATGGCGCATTGATGGCAACAACTTGTTGTATTCTTTTCAAGAGATAGACTCTTTTCAGATTGTTCAGTTGGATAAGGGCAGTCTGACCCTTGAGTTTCAGCGACCCAATGCCCTTGGCAAATACCAATACCACTTTTCGCGGGTGTCTTCCGACCAAAGCCCTTTTATTAAACCCGCTTATGAATTGCCGGATATCATCGTAGAAACCAAAGCAAAGAAAAGAGCAAAAAGGCATTCTTGGCTGCGAGCACTTTTTACCCGAAAGGTCAAACCGGAACGGATGAATATCGTCGGAAACGGCAAATACATCAGTATAGAATTAGTTGGTGGCGGATATTATGGCGGCATGAATCCAGTTATTCGAGACTTTATCCACATCAAAAGCAATGGCCGACTAATCAAGGAATTCAAAAGCAAAAAAGGGGGCTTACAAGTCAACAAAACTTATATACCCAGAGTCGAATTAGAGCAATTCATGGAATATGTCGAATCCCAAGGTTTTTTTGAGATGAAAAGAATCTACGACTGTGACCAACTATACTGCTCTAAAAGAAAGAAACAAAATCCAAAACCCATCCCACTCAGACTAGTCATCGCTTACGGAAACAAAAGAAAAATCGTCACCGTCACTATTTGGGGGCTCGACAAAAACAAAGTCAACTACGTCCCACACCCCAAAGGCTTGGACAACATCATCTACGCTATCCAAGAAATGGGCAACCGGGGCTCCTAAAACCTAGCCCCCCCCCAGCGCACTCAAAAGCCCTCCACCGATTTTCAAAATTCACAATAAGGCACCTGCCCGTCCTAATCATCACGCAATCCGGCAATCATACCCTAATTTTGGAAATCTACCCGGGAATCAACCACTACCCTACCAGAATATCGAATGCACAATGCCCAATACCGAATGATGATGTATATATCCCCACAAATACCCAAATCTCTCAACTAGCGAAGCGATTCAACTTCTTCAACTAGCGAAGCTTGCGAGCGAATCAACTCTTTCAACTTCTTCAACCTTCTCAACCAAAAAACTAACAGAATATCGAATGCAGAATGCCGAATATCGAATAATGAAGTAAAAATCCCAAACTAATACCCAAATATCTCAACTAGCGAAGCGATTCAACTTCTTCAACTAGCGAAGCTTGCGAGCGAATCAACTCTTTCAACTTCTTCAACC
>JALVCY010000437.1 GCA_027009605.1 Saprospiraceae bacterium | reverse complement strand
AGAAGTTGAAGGTTGCCAAGAAAGAAAAAATCTGCGGAAATCTGCGGAAAAAATCTGCGAGAATCTGCGGTGTAAATCTGCGGGAAAAGTTCTGCGGGAAAAGGAAGTGGTGAGAGATGAGAGATGAGAGATAAGTGGTGAGTTGCCAAGAAAGAAAAAAATCTGCGGAAATCTGCGGTGTAAATCTGCGGGAATCTGCGGAAAAAAACTGCGAGAATAAAAAAAAAGTAAACAGTATAACGGAGCAAGGAAAATTCCCCAATCCAATATGCTAATACCCAAAGAATATGAGTTATTTTGGAGAAATTGTAGGCGGTATAAAGACCTTATTGACCGGGATGAAAGTGACCGGAAAATACTTCTTTAATGCCCGAAAAGAGATTATTACCCAGCAATATCCGGATAACCGGGACAGCTTGGTGATGTTTGACCGTTTTCGCGGGGAAGTCGTGATGCCGCACAACGAAAACAATGAGCATCGCTGTACCGGCTGTCAGGCTTGTGAGATTGCTTGCCCCAACGGATCCATAGAAATCGTATGGGATCGAAAGGTAGATGAAGAAACCGGCAAAAAGAAGAAATATATCGTCCAACATATTTATCACCTGTCTATGTGCACGATGTGTAATCTTTGCATCGAAGCTTGTCCGACAGATGCCATAAAAATGGCTCAGAATTTTGAAAACTCAGTCTATGACCGGACGGCTTTGACGAAAGTCCTAAATAAACCGGGGTCTAAACTAATGGAAGGGGTAGAAGAATAACCAAAAAGAAACAAACGAAATGGGAGCAAAAATAATTTTTTACTTAGTAGCAGGACTGATGATACTGTTTTCGATTTTGTCAGTTTCTACGACCCGGGTCATTCGGGCGGCGGTTTATTTGTTGTTTGTAATGATTTTGATGGCGGGCATATACTTTTTATTTGATTATAACTTTCTAGCCGGTGTCCAATTGACGGTATATTCGGGGGGAATTGCGGTGTTAATCGTGATAGCGGTGTTATTGGTGCATAATATTGAGCATCGGTTGGAGCGGTTGCCCTTGGTGGAGTATTTGTGGAAAGGTGGGGTGCTATTGGCCGGTTTGATTATGACTTTGGTGACGATGCGCCAGTTTCATTTTCAGCGAATAGACGGGCAAGAAGATGTGTCGGTTTCCAATATTGGGCATAAACTCTTGTCCTTGGGAGACGGTGGATTTATTTTGCCTTTTGAAGTCATCAGTATTTTGCTACTGGCCGTGATGGTTGCAGCCATCATTATCGCCAAAGGTGAAGTCTATAAAAACGAAGAAAAATGATTGAAGGAATTACCATCTATGATGTATTGGCGGTATCGACCATCATCTTTTTTGTGGGTGTATTTGGATTTGTTACGCGCAAGAATTTGATTTCGCTATTGATTTCAACGGAGTTGATGTTGAATGCGGTCGTCTTGAATTTTGTGACTTTTAATAAATATTTGTATCCGGGGCATGTACAAGGCTATGTGTTTTCCTTGTTTATGATTGCGGTAGCGGCGGCAGAAGTGGCGTTGGCGATTGCTATCATTATTAGCCTTTACCGGATGGATAATTCGGTGGATGCGGATGATATGGATACCTTGAAGGGTTGATATCAAGTCAAAGGACTTGATTTGATTTACTTCGATATTCATTATTCGATGGTTCAATATTCTTCATTCTGTTTGGAGAATAAGGGTGAATGATGAATAATGAAGTGGACTAGGCTAGAATGCCAATAAATAAAGCGAAAACCTTGATAATAACAAGATAATGGGTGATTTTACATACACAATCTGGATTTTCCTACTGCCGGTAGCAGCGTTTCTGATAACAGGGCTGTTGGGGAGTAAAATGCCGGCCAAAGTATCCGGCTGGATAGGAACGGCTAGTATTTCGGTGGCCTTTCTTTTGGCTTTGCGAACGGCCTACCAATACTTTTTTCAAGTTGGCTTTGTCGATGGCAAACGCCCAACTATCTTTGCCTATAAAGAAGTTTGGATGAAGTTTACCGATACGTTAACCTTTGATATGGGTATCTTGCTAGACCCTATTTCGGTGATGATGCTGGTGGTCGTGACGACGGTTTCCTTTATGGTACATGTCTATAGTATCGGCTATATGAAAGGGGATAAAGGATATTATCGATTCTTTTCCTTTTTGAGCTTATTTAGTGTGTCGATGCTGGGGCTGGTCGTAGCGACGAATATATTCCAAATTTATTTCTTTTGGGAGCTGGTCGGGGTGAGTTCTTACCTTTTGATAGGTTTTTATTATGACAAACCATCGGCTGTGGCCGCTGCCAAAAAGGCCTTTATCGTGACAAGATTTGCCGATTTGGGCTTTTTGATAGGTATTTTGTTGCTGTCTTATCATGCCGGCACGTTTGATTTTATGACTTTGGTGAGTGAAGACGGCCCGCTTTTGGGACAAGCTACTCCGCCGGTATTTATGGGATTGTCGGTGTTTGGGATAGCGTTGTCGTTGATATTTATGGGTGGAGCCGGTAA
>JALVCY010000436.1 GCA_027009605.1 Saprospiraceae bacterium | reverse complement strand
CCGGACTTAAATTCAAAAGATACTTTATCACTTTTTGCTTTTTTGGTCGATACTACGATGACCCCTTTATTGGCTCTGGCTCCATACATTCCGGTCGCTCCGGCATCTTTAAGTACAGTAATACTCTCTACGTCATTGGGGTCAAAAGATCCGCCAATAATGCCATCTACTACAAATAAAGGCTCTGCATTGCCCGGCTTAATAGTGGAGATTCCCCGAATACGAATTTCCGCACTGCTTCCCGGTTCGCCGGAGCTTTCGAGTACTTGAACGCCGGAAACTTTGCCTTGCAACAGGCTGCCCACATCATTTGAAGTGGCATCATTCAGGTCATCATCACTCAAAACGGCCACGGCGCTTGAGATTTCTGTTTTCGCTTTTTTACTGTAGCCCATGACTACCAAATCTTCGATAACAAAAGCATCGAGCTGCATTTTTATGTTAAAAAGGATTTGATTGCCGACGCTTCTTGTTTCTGTCTTGTATCCGATGTAATTAATCACCAGACTATCGGAAGGGGACGCTTGGATAGAAAATTGTCCATCCAAATCAGTTGTTGTGCCGTTGGAAGTTCCTTGAATGAGTACGGTCGCTCCCACCAACGGTTGGTTGGTCTCATCTACGACAACGCCTTTGACTTGCGCAAAAGCTTGCCAGCTCAGGAAAAGCAATAAGAAAGAAAGTATTTTTTTCATATCCCTATATTTTTTGAATTCATCTGTTTGTTAATTTTTATTAGTCAGATGAAAGCATTGATGACTAAAACAACTATGGCGCTGTATTAAGAAACAGGCTGAAAGCGTTCATTGACCATTTTTAATTTGCCCTGAATCAACTCATTGACAGCTGCTGTTGCCGGCGGAAAAACCTTTCGTAAATCTATCTCATCCGTTTCGGTCAGTAGCGATTTTAGGGTCTTCATAAAGGTGTTTTTGATTTCGGTGGCTACATTGACTTTGCAAATCCCCAAACTAATGGCTCTTTGGATAGCCGGCACAGGCACTCCGGACCCACCATGCAAAACCAATGGAATTCGAGTTTTGGCCTTTATTGCCGACAGCCGCTCAAAATCCAATTTTGGCGTTTCGGTATAAAACCCATGTGCGGTTCCAATAGCTACGGCTAAGGCATCTACTCCCGTTTGTTCTACAAATAATTGAGCATCTGCCGGGCGAGTATAGGCTATTTTATCATGAGATTGGTCTAATTTTGCGATATAGCCCAATTCTGCTTCGACATTTGCCCCGTAAGAAGCAGCCATGCGAACGACTTTTTGGGTATTCTCTATATTTTGCGCAAGCGGCAATTCACTCCCATCATACATCACCGAATCAAATCCTGCCTTCAGACAAGCTTCGACCAATTCAAGGCTGCCCCCATGATCCAGATGTACCCAACCGGTGACTCCATAAGTTTTTAGACCGGCTTTCGCCAAAGCCAGCGCATTATGTAAGCCCATATAGTCAATAGACTTTTGAGTCAATTGCAAAATAATAGCACTATCCTGCATTTGAGCAGCCGTCAAAACTCCTTTCAGCGTCTCAAAATTATAAAAATTAGTCGCCAAAAGTGCTTTATTGTCTTGATTGAAAAGCCTTAATTTTTCTTTTAAATCCATCATTTAATGCTCATTTATAAGTGCTGAATAGTCAAAGTCAAAATGCGTTTTGGCCGCCTGCTGTACAGCTTCTAAGCTCAAAAAAGCACCTGTTCCCCCTTCCGCAGTCGTATTGACAGCGCCCATTATAGTGCCCGATTTCAAACACTTTGTCAGTGGATGTCCTTTGATAAAAGCATGAATAAAACCGGCATTAAAACTATCCCCGGCACCAATTGCATCCACCAAGTGTTGGTTTAAAAAGGCAGGCAAATCAATCACTTCATTTGATGTGTAAAGTATCGCTCCATCTACGCCTTTTTTGACGACAACATGATTGGTAAATGGACGAATATGACGCATGCCTGCCTCGATAGATGTACTTCTGGTCATGGCCATTAACTCGGCTTCATTGGGTAAGAAAATATCGACGTAGGGCAGTAATTCTTCTAGGTTAACATCCCAGTTTTCGTGTGGATCCCACTGTGGATCTAGGGATGTGGTCAGACCTAAGGATTTAGCACGTTGGAACAATAAATGTACCGTCGGCAATAAGGCTTCTTGCAAAAAAATGGAACTAACATGCAGGTGTTTGGCTTGCGCCAACAAATCATCACTGACCATCTCGGCACTCAATCGGCTCATCGCACCAGGATAAGTAATCATGGCGCGTTCTTCGGCATAATTCATGGCGACCGTAATGCCGGTTTTGTCATTTTTGGTCTGAATAATGTGTCCTGTGTTTACCCCTGATTTTTGTAGGGAATCCACCACCAAAGAAGCATAACTATCGTCGCCAATCATACCCAAAAAGGTCGTTTTCGTACCCAAAATACTGATATTATTGGCTAGAATCGCCGAACTACTCCCAAGAGTCAACGTCATGTCCCGTGCAAAGACTTCTTTGCCTACTTCGGG
>JALVCY010000435.1 GCA_027009605.1 Saprospiraceae bacterium | reverse complement strand
AGCGGTTGATTTATTGACAGACCGGCTCTCCAAGGCTTCGCTTCAAGTCGTCAGAATGGGTAATATTTCGCGCGTGGATGATGCGGTACTCAACGCCACATTGGATGTCCAACTCTCCCGTCATCCTGAATTTAAAGAAATCAAAAAATTAAAAATTAAAGCGGCTCAAAAACGTAGAGATGCCGAACGCTACAAACGCCATTTTGATAGCGCCGCCCACGCAGCACGCAAAGCAGGCTACCAAGAAGCCCGTGAATTGACCACTTGGGCACATCAATTGGAAGAGCGCTTGATTAATCAAATCATGACTTCAGCCGATGTGATTGCCTGTACTTTGGTGGGTGCGGCGGGCTCCTTATTGCAGCGTTTTCAGTTTCATACGGTATTTATTGATGAAGCTGCGCAGGCCTTGGAGCCGGCGACTTGGATTCCTATTTTGAAGGCGTCGAAAGTTGTTTTGGCCGGGGATCATTTTCAGCTTCCGCCAACAGTAAAGTCCGTCAAAGCCCAAAAAGGAGGACTGGCAATCACGATGATGGAACGGCTAATCCCATTGATTCCATCTGTCAATTTGCTCAAGGTTCAATATCGGATGAATGCTTCTATTATGGGATTTTCTAATAGGCAATTCTATGATAATCAATTGATTGCAGACATTTCAGTCGAACAACACCAACTCACACTCCCCCCCCATAAGAGCGTGGAATTTATCGACACAGCGGGCACGGGATTTGAAGAAAAAACAGATGAATCCGGCAAGACCCGGGAAAATCCGGATGAGATTCGCTTAGTCTTTGAGCACCTGCACCAACTCATCAATCAATTGCCGGAAGACGAAAAACCGACCATTGGGTTGATTGCCCCTTATCGGGCTCAAGTCAAGGCGATGGAGTTAGAGTTCCTTTCGGAAAAAGAATTGCAAGACTATCCGATAACCATCAATACGATTGATTCGTTTCAGGGACAAGAGCGGGATGTCATTTACATTTCTTTAGTCCGCTCCAATGACGCCGGTGAAATCGGTTTTTTAAAAGACTATAGACGGATGAATGTAGCCATGACACGTGCCCGTAAATTATTGGTTGTCATCGGAGATAGTGCCACGGTGGGGCAAGATTCTTTTTACGGAGATTTTTTGGATTTTGTCGATGAACAAGGCAATTACCGTACTGCTTGGGAGTTTATATCTTAGTCTCCAAATCGCCCAATCCATGCCCACACACACCGTAAAAAACATAACAGCCCCCACACGACTCAATGACTATTTGATTCACCTGTTTGACGAGCTCCCCACCAAGAGTAGTATTAAAAAATCTTTGAAAAAAGGACGCATCAAAGTCAACGACCAAATCCAACCCGGCGGATACTGCCTACAAGAAGGAGATGTCATCACTTATCAACCCCCGCCGCTTGTTCCCAAAAAGATTTTGGAGCTTCGATTAGAAGTCTTATTCGAGGACGACTATCTGGCCATCATTCAAAAACCGGCGGGGATTTCGGTGAGTGGCAACCAATTTTACACCATCCAAAACGCCCTTCCTTTTAACCTTCAGCTTTCGCCAAAAGAAGACGCTATCGCCCCCTTGCCGGTTCATCGCTTAGACCACCAAACGTCCGGAATCCTTGTCATCGCCAAAACCGGAAGTATCCGCACCAAATTAGGACAACTATTTGAAAATCAATCTATTACAAAAACTTATCACGCTGTAGTCATAGGCAAACCGGCCACATCCGGACAAATTGATTTAGCCATCGAAGGCAAGAAATCAACTACTTTCTACGAGCGAATTTCTTTTGTCCGCTCGTTGAAAAACGGCTATTTGTCCCTAGTGAAGCTTTCGCCAAAAACGGGACGGACGCATCAATTGCGCATTCATTTATCGTCGATTGGGCATCCTATTTTGGGAGACAAGCTGTATGGAATGGAAGGAAAAATCCTGCGTCAGAAGGGATTATTTCTCTCTGCTACTTCGATTTCGTTTGTGCATCCTGAGACCAATGATCCACTCCAAATCTCCATACCCATCCCGTATAAGTTTCAAAAAAGAATGGCCAATGAAGCACGCCGGTATGAGAGAGCGGAATAACGGTGTAACGGTGTAACGGTGTAGCGGTGTAGCGGTGTAGCGGTGTAGCGGTGTAACGGTATAACGGGAAGGCAGCCAAAGAAACTTGCCCATTTGAAGTAGGCATAGATTAAATGCGACCGCCTCAACCCAACAGTATATCGAATACAGAATCCCAAATATCAAAGAATAAAGTAAAATCCAAAACAAAACCCCATATCTCTCAACTAGCGAAGCGAATCAACTAGCGAAGCTTGCGAGCGAATCAACTTCTTCAACTTTCTCAACTAGCAGAATATCGAATGTAGAACGCCGAATGTCGAATAATGAAGTAAAATCCCGACAAGAATCCAAATCATCTCAACCTGCGAAGCACTCAACCACGAAGTCCATAGGACGAGTTCTCAACCTAGAGAGCCGAAGGCGAACGTCTCAACTTCTTCAACTTT
>JALVCY010000434.1 GCA_027009605.1 Saprospiraceae bacterium | reverse complement strand
GATGGCCTTCGTGTGGCCAAAATCATGATGACACTGGTCTCCAGAAGCTCTGAAATATCCAAAACTATCAAAAAATATCAAACCTATATTGAGTCCCGTAAAGAACAAGGAACCATCACCGATGAACAAATCGAAGCTCTGGATGAAGTCGGTAATGCTTTTAGCAAACGCATGGAAGAACTTGGCAAAAAGTATGAAAATCTCCTGAATCAACAGAAATAAATCATCGGACTCCATACCAATCCTACAACAGTGGGGATGAATGCTCATTCATCCCCACTGGTAAGCCTCCGCAAAATATTTTTACATCAATTCCAATAAGCGAAGCGCTGCAAGCGATTCACTAACGAAGTCCGTAGGACGAGTGAATCAACTAGCGAGCCTTAGCGAGCGAATCAACTTCTTCAACTAAAAATAAAACCTAAGCTTCCCATACAAATTTCGCCCAATATTGAAATAGGGCAAGTCCTTGATGGTGGACAAGTGGTCATTGTATTTTTTATCCAACAAATTATTGCCGCCCAACTGCACATTTATTTTTCCGAAAGGCAACTCCAAATCCGTAGCAATGGAGGAGTTCAACAAAAAGTATCCGTCGGTTTCGGTTTCAAATTGTCCCGGATGTTGCTGCTTGCCGGCATAAATCCCATCAAGCGAAAAATAGGCTTTGGGCAACCGGTTACTTTTCGGATGGGTGAGCCGGATGCCCGCTTCGGTCTTACTTTGCGGAATAAACGGCAAGTAGGTGCCATCCTTTTGAATCCCCACTAAAAAGCTGTAGTCCACATGCAAATCCAACCATTTTAGGGGTAGGTATTGGAAGCCGGTTTCCATCCCATGGAGTGATGCATGGGTTTGTTGATAGACATACAAGTCGTGTCCGCCGGGGACGGTGTCATGGGTGGGAGATAGGAAAATATAATTTTGAATCTGATTGTAAAAGGCGGATAAATCAAAGACAAATTGCTCGGTATGATAATGCCCACTCACATCCAATTCATAATTTCGCTGCGGCTTTAAGTTTCGGTCGCCCCGCTCATACCTATTGGCGTGGGCACCGTCTTGCATGAGTTCCGCAAGGTTGGGCGTGCGAAAGGCAGAAGCCAAGTTACCCCGCAATAAAAGCCGCTCGGAAATGGGATAAGTCGCTCCTACTGAAGCACTTACGTTAAAATAATTTTTGTCGAAAGGCGCAATGTATTCTGTCGGATGTACGGTGCCGCTATGGTCGTGGATGGGTTTGGGTTGTTTGGGCACTTGGATGTTTTTGTAGTCGAGACGGAGACCGATTTGGCTGCTGAGTTTGTCTCCGGTAAATTTGTAGATGGATACACCGGCCAAATCATACATGGAGAAATCCGGTTGGACATGTTGGTCGGCTTCGCCGTTGGCATTTTGCTGATACATGGCTTGAAGACTAAAAATAGCCTTGTGCCTGTCGGAAAAGGTGACAAAATCCTTGGCTTCTCCGGTGACAGTTTGGAGCAACATATCGACCTGTTTTTTCTCATCCAGTAGGTCGGAAGTTTGTAGGAGTCGATGATTGCGTTGATAGCTCAAATCAAAATTAAATTTAGAATTTCCGGCAAACCTAGTGTTTTTTAGGGCCACCATCTGATTGTCTAAATCTTGATACCAGACATCATTCTTGCGCCCGTTTTTGCCGGCGACCAAAGAAATAGCAGGGGGGATGACCAAGCCCAATTTGAATTGGTCATAATTATAAAAAAGCTTAGTGACCCCACGCTTAGAATGCACGCCTGTAAAGGCTTTAACTGTTTTTTGATTAAAACGGCTATTAGGCACAACGGCCGGTTGGCCGTCGGTGTAATCTTGGTGGCTGTTGATGCCCCCGCGAATCCCCCAGAAAAAATGATCTCCGGTGGAGCGGATACCGAGATTAGCGTTAATGCCGTGGCCATTGGAGAAGTAATTGATGCCGCCATCAACGTTGGTCGTATTTTGCTTAGCGGGATGCTCACTGATTACATTGATGGCCCCGCCCACGGCATCGGAACCATACAACAAGGAAGCCGGTCCTTTGATGATTTCTACTTTTTCTACACCGAATTCGTCCACCAAAAAGGGGTGGTCTATGGAAAATTGGAAACTCTCCACCCGAAAACCATTGTTGAGCATCAAAATATTACTTGTCGAGAGTCCCCGAATGACCGGTGTCGCCACGCCATTCCCTTTGCTGATGATGTCCACACCGGGCACTCTGCTCAAGCTTTGCATAAACGAAACATCGCCTTTGGCTTGAATATTGGCGGCTTTGAGCCCGATGATTTGGATGGCATTTTCATGCTGTGCCGTCGGCTCTCCACCCGTGACGACTACTTCTTCGGTGACAAAGGTCGAAGGCGTAAGTTCAATATTCAGAGACAAGGAAGGAGCTTGACAGTTGATTTTTTTGATGGTGGTCTTATAACCCAGATACGATATTTCCATAATGTAGTGTCCAAAAGGGAGATTGCGGAATACGTAATGTCCGTTTTCGTCCGTACTCGTGCCTTTCGGCAAATCAGGTAAGAATATGCTTGCGCCAATAAGCGGCTCATGGGTTGTGGCATCGGTGATGATGCCTTCTAATTGGGTTTGGCCAAAGCCTGTGCATGCAATCAGCAAGGCTAAGGCAGTTATATATTTTTTCATTTTTTTTCTTCTTTGGATGGTGGCATCTTTTGCGCAAGCTAAAACGGCGTAGAACCGTCTTGCTATGTGCAAAACTAGATGCCAATAATTGATAAAAAATTGGTAACTACTCAACGTGAATCCTTTTGGCCGAAAAAGGTTTTATCTCAAAAGCTCCTACGCTGGATAGTTACAGAAAATTAGCCGGCGGAGTAATTTTTCAAATGTTAGGCATAGCGAGTCCCGTTGGAATTTGCAACGCAGAGTAAGGCTAAATTTGAAGCCAATAGGGAATGAGCTTGTGTTGGAGTAAGCCCCTTCAAATTTTGTCTTAATCAAGGCAGTCAAATGGAGGCGGGGCAGGCTATGTCGGTTTAGCTTTTCCTGTATGGGAATTGCTGATTCTCAAGTTTCGGTTCTTAAAAACCCGTAGTGATGGATGTAAAAAAAAAAACAATCGGAACTTGACCGGTTTGGGTCGGTGATGACATTTTTCGGAGAATCAGGCTAAAATCTCCTTTAACCCTTAACCTTTAACCTTTAACCTTTAACCTTTAACGGCGGCCCCCGAAGCAAGTAATGCCGGAAATAAGCAGCTATCTTTTTCCGAAAGGAATAGAAAATAATGGAGCGAAATAGGGGAAGATAGACTTCCGCAAATCGGACTCTACCAGGGGTGACTTGGTGATAAGTAAAGAAATAATCGCATTGATGAGTGTGCGACTGTATTTGATGAAAATGAATTTCAGTCTTAGACCCACAATTAGATTCATCGTGCGTCACCAACAAAAAGTGCAGCGAAGAAATGCCCACCGGTAGCAAAACCGATGCCGCTAGGATAACCGCAAATAACCGATGTAAAATCTTTCTTTGCATCTCATTCATTTCTGACTACCTAACGGTTTAATGGTGCAATGGTTTAAGGCTTTGCCTTCGGCGTTCAACTTGTCCTTCGGACGTTCAACTTGTCCTTCGGACGTTCAACTTGTCCTTCGGACGTTCAACTTGTCCTTCGGACGTTCAACTTGTCCTTCGGACGTTCAAGGGGACGTTCTCTTGGTTGCCTACCCGTTTGACCGTTACACCGGTCATTAGGGCGAACACAAGGTTCGCCCCTACTTCGGCGTTCAATTTGTCTTTTGTGTTTTTCGTGGTTAACCATCTTGGTGTTTTGGATGCTGCTACACCGTTAAATCGTTACACCGTTAACTCATGATTCCCAAAAGCGCCAATTAAATTTCTTTTTCTTGTTGCCGGACTTCTTTTTATTACGATTGCGTTCTTTTTTTCTTTTTTCGCGGTTTTTGATTCTTTTTTTCTTACGTTTTTGGTGATTCTCTTTGATTTGTTCCCGCAAGGTTTTGCGTTTAAAGACATATCTCAGTGAGAAAGCGGTTTGAAACTCAAACGTCTTATTGCCCTGAAAATGGAGAGCCGGCTTAAAATCATAGGACAAAATCAGCTTGGAAATGGTCATCTCCGTCCCAATAATGAAGCTAAGCCCAAATGGATTAAAAGTTTGATCACCATCTTCTACATTCCAAGCTTTGTGAAAGCCCGCTCCCGTGTACATATTAAAACGCTTGGAAATCAAAGGGAAATGCTGCTCACCAAGCACTGTGATTTGTACCCGGTCATTGCGCAAGCTGGAATTCAAAATCCCCTCAATCGTAGTATGTTTCTCCACCTTCTGCTGAAAGGTAAATCCAATCCCCGTTCCCATCCGGATACCACCGGCAGAAATATAAGATTGCCCCAATAAACCGGTACTGAGCAGAATGATACCTAACAAAAATATATTTTTCATGCTATTTTTTTTGATTTGTCTCCCCCTCGTAGGGACGCACGGCCGTGCGTCCCTACGAGGGGGAACCACCTATACATCAAATTCAATAGTATCCCCGGGTTTAAGTTTATCCGGTTGTTTTTTAGTCGTCGTTTTCTTTTTAGTTGGAGTCTTTTTAGTAGGAGTCTTTTTTTTCGGAGTGGCCTTCTTTTTTGGAGCGGTCTTCTTTTTTGGAGCAGGTTTTTCGGGTTTAGGTTCGTCGAACAATTCCGTTTGAACCGGCTTTTCGATGCGGGAGACTTTGATTAATTTTCGGTCACTCAGTTTATTACCCAAAGATTTCCAGCCCTTGACATCAACGAATTCCGAAAGGTTAATCTTGCCTTCTAAGGATTTATTGTTGGCTCTAACCTTATAAGTCACTTCTACATCTTCGTCTAAAGTGGCAAATAGCAATTTTGACTTTGGATGGTCGGAGATAAATTTATATGGCGTATCAATTCCCGTGGTTTCAATCTCAAATCGCTTCACCACCGACCAACCCTTATTACCGTCATAATAGATGGCACTCAGTACACCCATAGGGTCAAACTTCTTGACAATCAGCGTGTTATTGATGTCGTATTTGTTGGTTAGCTCGAAATTAGTCAGGCGATAAGTCCCGTCTTTTTGGATGGCGATGATTAATTCTCCGGTGTCGAAATCGCCCAATTTGACTCCCCGTTTGTCGGTATTCAATCTGCCGGTGATCTCGTCGTACCAGATGGCTTGTGCACCTAGGCTGGACATACCTTCGGATTTGAGCGTTACTTTCCGGATGGGGTATTTGGTGACAATGTTGCCTTGCGAGCTGCGGCCTTTGATTTCAATATCGCTAAATCCGAAGTCAAAAGATTTGATGCGAGCCGTACAAGCTTGGGTCAATTGGATATTGACGATTTCGGCTTCTCCATTCGGATTGGCAGAAAAATAGACCACCCGGGATTTGGGATTGCCTTTCGTCAAATCATATTCTTTGTCGCGGGTGATGGCGGAAACATGGAAGCGCTTGGCTCTCGAACGCCCATCCTTACCATCCGAATAAATCATATTGTAAGTGGTGCGTTCGTCTCCTTTTTTCCAGATGGCGACGTGGAGTATATCCTTTCCGACGAAGGTCTTGTCAGCAATCCGGGTGACGACGCATTTGCCATCCTTTCGGAAAACAATAACATCATCAATATCAGAGCAATCGACCACAAATTCATCTTTCTTCATGCCTTTACCGACAAAACCTTCTTTACGGTTGACGTAGAGTTTGGCATTGTTGGCGACTACTTGGGTGCGGGAGATGGTTTCGAAGGTGGTGATTTCGGTTTTGCGTTCTTTGCCTTTACCGTATTTGGCTAAGATATTTTGGTAGTAGGCGATGGTATAATCTACCAAATGAGCCAAATGATGCTCCACTTCTTTTAATTCTTCCCGCAAATTGGCAATGCGCTCATCTGCTTTAAAAGAATTGTATTTGGAGATGCGTTTGATTTTGATTTCCGTAAGGCGTACAATGTCCTCTTCGGTAATATCTCTCAACAAGCGCAGCCGCTTATCGGATTTCTTTGGTTTTTCGGAAGGGGTGACGACGTATTTGGACAGACCTTCTCGAATTACTTGCAGGACGGCATCCCAGGTTTCACACTCTTCAATATCCCGGTAAATGCGCTCCTTGATGAAGATTTTTTCCAGACTCGCAAAGTGCAGTTTCTCCAGCAAGTCGGCTTTTTTGATTTCCAACTCCATCCGCAACAATTCTTTGGTGGCTTCGGTGCTGTATTTGAGCAAGTCCGTAACCGTCAAAAAATGCGGCTTATTATCCATTATCACGCAGCAATTCGGAGAAATGGACACTTCACAATTGGTGAAAGCATACAAGGCATCAATCGTCACATTGGGAGACGAACCCGGCTGCAATTCAATATGAATTTCAACATCTTTGGCCGTATTGTCCACTACTTTTTTGATTTTGATAGTGCCTTTATCGTTGGCCTTTATGATGCTGTCTATCAAGGTGTTCGTAGTGACCCCGTAGGGCAATTCGGTAATTAAAATCGTCTTTTTGTCCGGTGCATGCATCCTAGCCCGCACCCGGATTTTGCCCCCGCGTTGGCCATCATTATAGTTGGTGGCATCCATTAAGCCTCCCCCCGGAAAATCAGGGAGCAGCTTGGGCTTACGTCCTTTCAGTAGCGTAATCGCCCCTTTGATCAATTCAATAAAATTGTGGGGCAATATTTTGGTCGAAAGACCGACGGCTATCCCCTCCGCACCCGAAGCCAAAACCATGGGAAATTTCATCGGAAGATTAATCGGCTCATTTTTACGACCATCATAGGACAATTGCCATTCGGTGGTATTGGGATTAAAAGCCACGTCCAACGCAAATTTGGTCAAACGAGCTTCAATATAACGCGGAGCGGCAGCGCGGTCACCGGTACGGGGATCCCCCCAGTTTCCTTGGGTATCAATCAGCAGGTTTTTCTGACCGATTTTCACAAGTGCATCACCGATGGCGGCATCTCCATGCGGGTGATACTGCATGGTTTGCCCGATGACATTGGCGACTTTGTGAAAACGGCCGTCATCCATCTCCTTGAGTGCGTGTAGTATCCGTCTTTGCACGGGTTTGAAGCCATCCACGATGGAGGGCACTGCCCGTTCGAGTATCACATAAGACGCATAATCCAAGAAATATTCGCGGTACATACCGGTCAGGCTGACAATGTTGCCTTCTCCGTCTGCTGCGGTTACGTCGTATTTATCTTTTGCCATTGATTATTTTTTTGGGGGCGAACTGCCATTCACCCGTGTCGAAGTGCAAAGGTAAGAATATCTAGGAAAATGCAAATATAAAACAATTTGTTTTTATTTCCAAATAATAATTTGAGTTTTGGGGCTCACAATGCCTTAATCTTTCTTTTTTTGCAGATTTCCGAAGGGCAATTAACGGTATATCGGCATAGTGGTGTGACGGTCTAACGGGAAGGCAGGAAAGAAATCTTGCCCCTTGAATGTTGAGTATGCTCCGAAAAGTTCACTCTGCCAGAAATTAAGGCGATGAACAAAATTTTATTCTGTTTACCACATCCCGATAGCTATCGAGACCCTTGCGAAGGGAGATTTAGTGGGTTAAAACAAAAGCGAAAACAGAATAAAATTTTGTGGACTCAAGAACAAACCACTACTCTCGACTTTTCGGAGCAGACTCCCCTGTTGAATAGTTGAGCAACCGTAAAACAAGAATACCAAAAAGAATTCTTTGGGCAAATAAATACCGTCATAAGAAGCAGGAATGTCTATTCTTAAACAATTTAGTAAAAAATTAGAAAAAACACGTGTCTCCTTAGACTTTTTTAGTATATTTGGCGTCTTGTTATACATAGACCGAATGGGTAGGCATAAGCCGGCAAACCGGTTGGGTCTGTGTACAAAAACAATTTCAGTATAAACCAAGCGCCCAATGTCAGCAACCATCGTTTACACTTCTTTTTTAGGTTTATTATATGTAGCTCGTAAATTTTCCCGGCTGATGAGGGACAAAAATCTATCCTTTAGGTCTTTCTTTTTTTGATACCTTGATATATCTTAAATTTTCCCAAACCCATTCTTTGCAGAAAATGCTTAGAGCTAACCCAAAGGACTCCTAATCCATATTTGGCACTCCGCTTGAAATTGATGGAGGAGGCTTCCGGAAAGTATTTAGTAGGGCAAGAGACTTCCCCAATCCTAAAACCGGCATAGATGATTTGCGAAAGCATTTCATTATCGAAGATGAAGTCATCATCATTTTCATTAAAAGGGATGGATTCCAAGACTTCTCGACTAAAGGCTCGATAGCCCGTGTGGTATTCGGAGAGTTTGTGGTCGCCTAATATATTTTGCGTAAGCGTAAGAAATCGATTGGCTATGTACTTGTAAATAGGCATGCCCCCTTTTAGAGCGCCTTTGCCTAAGATTCGCGAACCCAACACGACATCGTACAAGTCTTCTCCAATCATGTTTACCATCGCCGGGATTAACTGCGGAGTGTATTGATAATCAGGGTGTAACATAATGATTATGTCCGCATCTATTTCCAGCGCCTTATTGTACAAGGTCTTTTGGTTGCCACCGTATCCTTTATTGGTTTCATGGCGTATGGCGTGCTTGATGCCGATAGATTTGGCCACTTCAATGGTGTTATCTTGACTAGCATCATCGCAAAGGATTACATCATCCACCAAGTCAAAAGGAATCTCTCGATAGGTTTTTTCCAAGGTTTTATTAGCGTTATATGCCGGCAATACTGCCACGACCTTTTTGCCTTTGTACATAGCCTGTGTTTATTTGAGCGGCAAAGATAAGGAAAATAGGAGGAGTGTGTCACATAATGTCGTATTTATCCCCAACTAGCCCGGCCTTCATCAGTTTGGACTTCAAAAGTCAAAACTTTTAAATCTTAACTCTGAAATCCTGCATTTCCTAGTAGGAGTGAAGATTTAGGAATGCAGAATGAAGAGCTGAGAAGTATGGAATAGCTCAAAAAAAGGGAAGTCCCCAAAAAAAGAATCCTAGGCGTAGAGCTGCCTTCCAGCTACACCGTTGGGTTTACTCCGAAAAGTCTAGTTTCTGAAATAAGCGCAAAATTAGCCCAATTTTATTTGGTTGGATGGCTTTTTGTTCAATTGCGCAAGCGTTCAATCGTTCAGCTGATTCTCATAACTAGTTGATTACCAGTATTTTCGATTGAACAGTCAGGGTGAACGAAAGGAAGTTTTTATAATATGTTAGCCTATGTGTGGACTATTTCTCACCCAAATTTTGGCAGTCCAATACCAAGAATTTGTAGCGTTTCTTAGTGTAAACTTAGTGTTATCTAAAGTGCTCTTAGTGGTAAGGAAAAATGTAATGCCTAACCACTAAGGACACGAAGTTGCCACTAAGAATTCACTAAGGTATTGATTATCAATAAGTTAAATGCCGACTTTTTGTGCAATTTTTTACTCCCGGTCTAAGATATTTATTATTTTTATATTCTAATTTTTTTCTTTCGTTTGTCCTGTTGAACAGTTGAACAGTTGAACGATTGAACAAAGTT
>JALVCY010000433.1 GCA_027009605.1 Saprospiraceae bacterium | reverse complement strand
CAATTTGTCCTTCGGACGTTCAAATGCCTTCGGCGTTCAAGTAGTGCGCTCTTGGCTGCCTAGCTGTTATACCGTTATACCGATACACCGTTAGTTGCCTTTGGCGTTCAAGTAGCAAGATCTCTTTCCTGCCTTCCCGCTACACCGCTACACCGCTACACCGCTATACCGTTACACCGCTATACCGTTACACCGCTATACCGTTGGTTGCCTTCGGCGTTCAAGTAGTGCGCTCTTGGCTGCCTAGCCGTTAAGTTCAAGTAGCAAGATTTCTTTCCTGTCTTCCCGTTACACCGTTACACCGCTACACCGCTAAACCGCTAAACCGTTAATCTCGCCACACCGTTAATCCATTTCCCTTATCTTTGTGGCACATTTTAACAACTACTAAGTCAAAACCAGATGACGCCACAGACAGTCGCCTTTAATACCTTGGGGTGTAAGCTCAATTTTTCGGAGACCTCTACGATTGGACGGCAGTTTGCGAAAGCAGGCTATACCGAAATTCCCTTTGATGAGCCGGCAGATGTCTATGTCATCAATACTTGTTCGGTGACTGATTTTGCGGACAAAAAGTGCCGGCAAACGGTACGTCGTGCACTGAAGACCGCTCCAGATGCCTTTGTCATTGTGACCGGTTGTTATGCTCAGCTCAAACCCGGAGAGATTGCGGATATTCCCGGAGTGGACATGGTTTTGGGTGCCGGAGAAAAATTCAAGATTTTGGATTATCTCGATGACTTAAAAAAGTTGCCGGGTCAAGCCCTTGTCCATGCCGGAAAAATTAGTGCGGTCAATACTTTTGAGAATGCCTTTTCTTTTGGTAGCCGTACCCGCTCCTTTTTGAAGGTTCAGGACGGCTGTTCGTATAAGTGTACATTTTGCACTATTCCGCAAGCTAGGGGCGCCAGCCGGAGTGATACCATTGAGAGCATTGTCCAAAATGCCCAAGAAATCGCTCAACTAGGCGCCCAAGAAATCATTTTGACCGGAGTGAATATCGGTGATTTTGGGAATGGCACCGAAGTCATTGAAGGGATTCGTCCACAAAAAGAAGCACTTTTTATAGATTTGATACGGGCTTTGGATCAGGTCGAAGGGATTTCAAGGTATCGAATTTCTTCCATTGAGCCCAATCTCTTGACTCAAGAAATAATTGAATTTGTGGCTCAATCCCGGCGATTTATGCCCCATTTTCATATTCCGCTACAATCCGGCAACAATCGAATTTTACAAAAAATGAAGCGCCGCTACAAGCGGGAATTATTTGCCGAAAGGGTGCAGCTCATCAAAAACAAGATGCCTCATGCCTGCATCGGAGTGGATGTCATTGTCGGTTTCCCGGGAGAGACGGAAGCAGACTTCAAAGACACTTACCGGTTTATACAGGATTTGGATGTGAGCTATTTGCATGTTTTTACCTATTCTGAAAGACCCAATACGCCGGCTTACGAAATGGCGGGCGTCGTCCCCATGGATGTCCGTCGCGCAAGAAATAAGATGCTCCGTATCCTTTCGGAAAAAAAGCGTGCTGCCTTTTATCGAAAATTTGAAGGCCAAGAAATGGAAGTGCTCGTGGAGGCTTCCAAAAAAGACGGGGTCGTAACCGGCTTTACAAAAAACTATATTAAGGTCGAGTTGGCTGAAGAAGATGCCCAGGTCAATGATTTGAAGCGCATTAAATTGGGGAGTTTCTCCGGAGAAGTCTCCATGCCGGCCACTGTTTTAACACCGGTCTGATGGCGCAAAAAACCAAAGAAAGAATTTTGACAGCTGCGCTGAACCTTTTTAATGAAAAAGGATTGAGCCAAGTTCCTACCCGTGCCATTACCTTGCATTTGGATATTAGCCAAGGGCATTTGACGTATTATTTTGCCAAACGGGCGGATATTATGGATGCTTTATTTGAGTATTATAAAAATCAGATGGTCGTCATTTTAGCCAAGCCGGCGGGGGACAAGTATGTTTTTAGGGCTTGGATGGCTGCTATTCTGGAGGTGAATTATACCTTTCGTTTTTTGTTTTTGGACTTTGCGCAAGTGATGCGGGAGAGTCCGCTTTTCAAAAAGGATTATTTGCGTCTCCGCCGTGTCCGGAAGCAGAAGTTTATGGAATTTATGGATTCGCTTGCGCTAAAAGGCGACTTTGACCAAATCTATCAGCAGGTAGAATTAATCTTGGAATTTGGGATGATGTATGGTCTCTTGGAAGGCAAAATGAGCCGAAAACGACTGGTCGAAAAATTGTTGGAGGACTTGATGTTGATGTTTGAGTGAGAGTCTTAACTAAGAGCGCAATCAACCATTCTGAATATCTCAACTAGCGCAATGTCTCAACTACGAAGACCGAAGGACAAGTCTCAACAAGAGAGCCGAAGGCGAACGTCTCAACTTCTTCAATCAGCAAAGATTTCATCCAGATTCAATGGCATAAAGGGGAACATTTTGGCTCACCAATCACTCCGCTGCGCTCCGTGCTTAGCGATCCACATCCGAAGCGAATCTCAACCACGAAGTCCGAAGGACAAGCTC
>JALVCY010000432.1 GCA_027009605.1 Saprospiraceae bacterium | reverse complement strand
AAGCTCTCAACTTACGAAGTCCGTATCCACGATAGTAATCGGGACGAGTCTCCACCCAGAGAGCCGAAGGCGACCGTCTCAACTTCTTCAACTTTTTCAACCAGCAAAGCGAATCAACTTTTTTACATACCTTTGCAAGCGAAAAAAAGAAGCTAATGAATGATTTGATCTACTCGATAATATTAAGCATGATACCGGTTGCAGAATTACGCGGGGGCATTCCCTACGCCCTACATAATAATATCTCCCCGGTAACCGCCTATTTTGCCTGTACATTCGCCAATATTTTGGCTTTTCCGATAGTCTATATCTTTTTTGGGATTTTCCATGATTTATTCAACAAGATGGATTGGTACAAGCGGCTGTTTGACAAGTTGGTACTCCGGACCCGTCACAAAGTAGAAGACAAAATAGAAAAATGGGGGTTTTGGGGATTGATGATTTTTGTGATGATTCCCTTGCCGGTAACGGGGGCTTATACCGGTAGTTTTGCGGCTTGGATTTTTGGGATTGACAGAAAGAAGGCCTTTTTGGCGGTTTCGTTAGGTGTTTTTATTGCCGGATTGATTGTGACAGCGATTTACTTATCGGGTATCCACGCTTTGGATTTTTTGCTTAAAAAGATGTAATTTGAAGGTCAAGGGTCAATGGCGGTTACAAATTTTTGGGGTTCATTTTTTCTTTCGGAGCAGCGTTAGATGGCAAAAAACACAGAACATAACAATACTTCCACAAGGTGGTTATTAGGGCTCATCGGCTATCCGCTGGGGCATTCTTTTTCTAGGGTCTTCTTTGCAGAAAAATTTGAGAGAGAAGGTCGAAAAGACATCTCCTATCGAAATTTTCCGTTGCGGACTATTACGGAGCTTCCGCAAATGCTGGAGACACATCCCAATTTACTGGGATTCAATGTCACCATACCCTACAAAAAAGCGATTCTACCCTATTTGGATGAATTGGATTCGCTTGCGCAAAAAGTCGGCGCAGTCAATACGGTCGCTATTCGGGACGGGCGGCTGATAGGTTATAACACCGACGTCTATGGCTTTAAAGAATCCCTTAGCAGGCTTTTAGTCAAGCATTCTCTTTTAGCCGAAAGGCAAAAAGCACTCATCCTCGGCACAGGCGGGGCATCCGAAGCCATAAAAGTAGGCTTAGCAGAACTAAACATTCCCTACCAACTCGTTTCCCGCAAGGCCAAAAAAGGCGTCATAACTTATCAAGATTTGCATCAAAAAGGCCTAGATAAGTACAGCTTAATCATCAACACAACGCCGTTGGGCATGTCCCCCAATACGGACACTTACCCTGATATTCCCTATTCCGAATTGACCCCCGATTTTATCCTTTTTGACTTGATTTACAATCCGCAAGAAACCGCTTTTTTATTAAAAGGAAAAAAGTACCAAACGACTTGTAAAAATGGTCAGGAAATGTTAGCTTTGCAGGCTCAAGCCGCTTTTAAAATTTGGGAAAACTTGAACGCCATGGGAAATACCGTCCTTTACGATAATGCCAAACAAGACAACCAGATGGACCCTGCGCCCAACGTTGACTTTGATAATACAGAGATTGCCTTTGCCTATAAAAGCAATAAAGAACTCAAAGACACCGATCGTATTTTTAAGCTGATGAGCAACCCAACCTTAGTCAGTATGGGCTCAAAACTAGGCGTCTTGGCTCTAAAAATGCACTTCCCTTTTGTCAAGACCATCGTAAAGAATAGCATTTACAAACAATTTTGCGGCGGCACCACCCTGCTCAACTCTCTGCCCGTCATCCAAAAACTAGCCGAACACAAAGTCCTTACGATTTTGGACTACAGCGCCGAAGGCAAAAACTCCGAAGCAGAACTCAATAAAACCATGAATGAAATCGTTCGCGCCATTGAGTTTGCTAAGGCATATAACTCTGTTCCGGTCGTCAGTGTCAAAGTATCCGGTTTAGTTCAAAATAGCCTACTAGAAAAATTGCTCTCGGACGAAAAGAGCTTAGAAATGACCGATTTGCAAGATTATCGCAACTTTCTGAAAAGAATGGATAATATTTGCCATACGGCCGCCATGAGAGACATGGTCGTCTATTTTGATGCCGAAGAATCTTGGATTCAAGATTCCATCGACCATGTGGTCACCATCATGATGCGCCGCTACAACAAAGAAAAACCCATCGTCTTCAACACCTACCAGATGTACAGGCACGACCGGCTCGAAGCCATCATGAAGGCTCATGAAGACGCTCAAAAAGACGGATATATCCTAGGCGTAAAAACCGTCCGCGGTGCTTACATGGATCAGGAGCGAGCTCGTGCCAAAGAACATGGATATGATTCGCCTATCTATCCCAACAAAAAAGCCACGGATGAAGCTTATGACTTAGCCGTCAAATTTTGTCTGGACAATATCGACTCAATCGCACTTTGCAATGCCACACACAACCGAAAAAGCTGTCAATTGCACGTTGACTATTTAAAAAAACACCACATTCCTATCGACCACCCCAACCAAATCATATCCCAGCTTTTCGGAATGAGCG
>JALVCY010000431.1 GCA_027009605.1 Saprospiraceae bacterium | reverse complement strand
AACTAGCGAAGCCTGCGAGCGAATCAACTTCTTCAACTTCTTCAACTAAACCCCAAACAGAAATCCAAATATCATATAATGAAGTAAAAACCCAAACAAAAAACCAAATCTCTCAACTAGCGAAGCGAATCAACTAGCGAAGCCTGCGTGCGAATCAACTAGCGAAGCGAATCAACTTCTTCAACTATCAAACCCCAAAATCATTTCCCCGCACCATCATGAATTCGGCATGATTATTGTTATGAATTAGGTAGCACAATTTTAGATAGTTAATAGTAGGGCATTTTGACTAGCTATTGTATGGGGCACTACAACTCATATCTCACATTAATACAAGGCCGGTTTATTTTTGCATTGCGGATTGAATCTGTAATGGCAGAATATTTGAATTCGATAGGTTTGCAAGTTTTCTTGTAGCTAAATCGTTGATTATCAGTAGAAAAGCTGTTATTTAGATACTCTTTTGATGAGTGTTTGATTTCCCTTTAACGGCTTTTTCTTTGGTTTTTGATGTTTTAGTTGACGGGATATTTCTATAATCTGTTGGGTTTTAATATTCCAAAAGTTCTTCAACCCATTGACTGAAGGATGGGGTGGATGGGCATCTGTTTTGGCAGGTTAAATCATATTATTTCTCCGATTCCCTTTTCGGAAATATTATATTTTAGCCGGCCAACAGGCATTGTTCCACTCGTTAATTTCAGACAATGCGTCATTGAAGAAAAGCCATTCCTATGCCTAGTTATCTAAAAAGAGCTGATTTTTTTTAATATTAAAAGTAGCCATTTAGCGGCCCATCTTTCCCAAAAGGATGCTTGTTGAATGGTTATTGCAAAAAAAAGATTCATCTCATGAGAAACCGAGTTTTGTTTGTTTTTATGTTATTGTTGGTTGTAGGAGTTGGCTTTTCCCAAGTGAACTATACTGCCAATAATCAAGTTACGCCTTATGCGGGGGCGTACCGTGCAGGGGTCAATCCCGGCTACTACGGTGGCAATTGGAATAATTTTGACCTGACGGATTTGAGTGCCGGCAATGCTGCTTTAAATATTAAGGGAGCAGGAGTGCGCGCCATACGGGGTACTTTGCCCGAATCTTTGGGGCTGGATTGGGGCTATGATAGTTGGGTGCCGATGTACGAGTACTATGATGCCCTTGGTGTTAAGGATAATACTTTGGTCGTGGGTGTCGCCCATCCCGATCATCGTGATCCGGTGGACTACTGCCCTGATGATCCGGTACAATCAGAAATGTTTGCCAACTTATATGAACCTATATGGGACGGTGGTGCCAATGGTACCCCCGTAAATGATAATAACTACATGGCCAAATATGTGTATGATTTGGTGACTACAGTGGGCGATCATGTCAAGTTTTGGGAGGTTTGGAATGAACCCGGATTTGACTTAACACACTCAAAAAGCGGGCTTCAGCCCGGTCAGCCGGGTAATTGGTACGAAAATGATCCGGATCCTTGTGATATTATTCTACGGGCGCCGATACAGCATTATATCCGGACGTTGCGCATTACCTATGAAGTGGTCAAAACGCTTTCGCCGGATGATTATGTTGTCCTTTCGGGAATTGGAACCGATGCTTTTTTAGATGCTTTAATGCGCAATACCGATAACCCGAATGGGGGACAAGTGACGCCGGAATTTCCATACAAATCCGGGGCTTATTTTGATGTCGTCGGTTTTCATGCTTATCCGAGTATTGACGGAAGTACTAAGCACTGGGACAATAATACCCAGCAAATGGTTTATACCAGACATTCGGATGGGGCTATTGAAGGTTTTGATAACCGGGTCGAACAAAGAAAAAATCTTTTGGCCGGTTATGGATATGATGGGATTACTTATCCGAAAAAATTATTAATAGCTACGGAGATGGATGTCCCCCGTCTGCCGTTTGGAGATGCCTTTGGCTCGGACGAACTCCAAAAGAATTATATTATGAAGGCCGTGGCAGATGCGACCCGGATTGGTTTGTTGCAAACCCATGTCTGGCAATTGGCAGAAAGGACGACTGCTGCCGAAGCCACCGGCTCTTTTGATGTCATGGGTTTTTACAAAAATATTAATAATACGACACCGGGTAATGAAGAAATTTTACCCCAAGGTATCGCCCATTCCACGGCGGCTAAACTGTTAGAAGGCACTACTTTTTCACAAGCCGAGACCGATGCTTTGAATTTGCCGCAAGGTGTGAAAGGAGGGGCTTTTCAACGGCCGGATGGTAGCTTTGTGTATATGTTGTGGGCACGTACACAAACGGATATGTCTGAAGAAGCTAGCGCAACTTATTCATTTCCAGCATCTTATGGAGCAAGTATGATGGCTCGTTATTGGGATTTTTCGGAGACCAATGCTACAGCGACTATATCTTCTCAGAATATTAATTTGACCGGAACACCCATATTCTTTACGCATCCCGAAAATGTGGGTAGCTTAACTTTAAACTGTCCGGCAGGTGCTGCTATCTATGTACCGGCTCCTGAATCTGATGGCGGTGCTGTGGTGACTTGGACAGAACCAACC
>JALVCY010000430.1 GCA_027009605.1 Saprospiraceae bacterium | reverse complement strand
ATTGACCAATGTGGCTTGGATCTTTTTCAGGAGTACGGATTTTCATACAGCGATGGTTATTTTTCAGCGGATAGGCTCCTTAGAAAACTTCAATTTTTCGAGTATCCCGAATAAGTTTTTGATTATCAAAGGCTTTTTCCTAATCGGTATCTTGTTGTTGGTGGAGATTACCAACTTTAGGTTTCACTACAATAGTCTGGCCTTGCGTCAACCGGTATTTGGTGCTTTGGCCTATACGATTATCCTGTTATTGATTGCGTTATTTGGGACATTTGGCGCAAGCGCTTTCATTTACTTTCAATTCTAAGCGATGCTAAAAAAGAGATTAACTTGGTTGGTTTTATTGTTGGTATTTACCTTTGCGGGCGATCGGATTGGGGGATGGATATTGGGGAAGATACGGGACAAGAGCAATTTTAGATATTCGCGGCTCTATACAAATCGGGCGAAAGCCGACATCTTGTTGGTGGGCAATTCCCGGGGTTTGCCGCTGTTTCAACCTTATGTGGAAGAAGCGACCGGCAAAAAGAGCCTGAATCTAAGCTATAACGGGCTGCCCAATTATTTGGGGGTGGCGTATGTGTTGGATTACTTGGATCGGTATCCGGCGCCGGATGAGATTGTTTATGATATAACGATTTGCAACGGAGGCAATCCGCCGTTGACGATAGGCATGGGGCCTTATGCGGCGTATTCGTCGCGAGTGGATAGCTTAATCAAGGCCGTTTCGGATCAAGATACGACCGGCAGTTATGATTTTGCTTGGAAAGGGCAACGTTTTTCGCATTTGTACCGGTATGACAGTGAAGTCTTTTTGCAAATGCCGTATTACCTAAATAAGTCGGATGAGTTTTGGCTGATGGATCGGGAGATACCGCAAGCGATGGTAGATGATTTAGCGGATTTTAAGCCCTTACCTTTTGATGTTTGGCCTTCGATGTTGGTGGACTTGCGTCAAATGGTGAAGGCCGCAGAAGCCAAAGGAACAAAGGTCAAATTTATTGTCGGCCCTTATTTTCCCGGTTATGCGGATAAGTTGCCAAATTTGGATAAGTTGATTAGCCAAGTGAAAGAAGCGACCGGTTTGCCTGTGGCAGATTTTAGCCGGGGTCTTTCCGAGCGCTCCTATTTTGCTGATTATCAACATCCTAATCTAAAGGGGAGCAAGGCGTATATCGGTTTGTTGAAGGAGGCCGGGATTTTTGAGTAGTCGCCCGTAACGGCGACTTTAGTCGCCAAGTTCACCGGACAATCTCCCCCCGTTGGGACGCACGCCGGTGCGTCCCAACGGCAACACCATGCCAACCATCTCCCCCCATACAAAATCCCAAATCCGCCGATTAAACCTCGTAGGCTTATAAATATTTTGTATCTTACAACTTGATTGCGTCTCGGTCTTGAATGTGAAGGTTAAAACCCTTCGCTTTGGGGCGTAGCGGGCTATAAGGCCTGATGAGTGGGATGGTGGTCATTTCTTTAGGGGGGGGAGATGTGATGTAGTGGGAGATAGATGAATAGTTTTGATTTTTAACGAATTGATAATCAGTAATTTGCATCATTGCATGTACTGAGTAGTTACGAAAAAAAATGACAGAGAAAGAAATAAACCAATCGATTGAATCGAAGAAGATCCACTTAAATAAAGTGGAAAGGATTGAACATTGGTTAAATTTCTTTATAATGTTAATTCCTCTAAGTTTTTTGGGGTTCATAACCATTTACAAACCGATATCGAATGGAGATGTCCCATTTTTTGGAATATTAGTTATGATAGCATTTTTCCTTTTGCTTCGACATAAATTAATAAGCTCAAAATTAGACGTATATAAATCAAGACTAACTGAAGAACAATTTAAACAAGCAAACCAAGCAGCAGCAAGATTAAATGAATGGATTGTTTTGTCGGATAGAAAAAATTATTTCTCAGCAATTAAAGAAACAGGTTGGCTAGATGATGGGATGAAAATAACAGCAATTCTAAAAGACGGAAAGCTATATCTGAATAGTATGGTAAATCCATCAATAAATTCAAATCCATTTACATTTGGATTCAATAAAAAGAACAAGTTAGAGCTGATTTGTCAATATCAATCTATTTTGAAGGGGGAGAACGTAGTTGAAACTGCTAACAAAGAAATAGAAAAAAGAGAAGATGAATTCTGGAATGAAAGCGAATGGACACTAAAAAACATTCTAATGCGAATTGTTGGTTATGGATTGGTGGCACTTTTTGTTTTGATTGGAATTCTGCTTTTTTATCATGGAGCGTGGGAAGGGGTAATTCCAATAGCAATAAGTAGCGGAATATGTTTGACCTATGTAAAAACTGATCTTCAGGTTATTCGTGAGAAAAAACGAAGAAAGGAGTTGAAAAAAAAGAAGGCTGTTGCGAATAATAGATAACGATTCTAGCACACTGATGGAGCTATCATTGCTTTTCGATTCTTTTAGAAAAAAAAACAGAAAATTTAGGTGAATGAATCTTACTAAAACAATACTTCCAGTTCTAATCTTCTTGATTGGAAATTATCCTATGGGCTTTGGACAAAG
>JALVCY010000429.1 GCA_027009605.1 Saprospiraceae bacterium | reverse complement strand
GATGGTTTTGAAGTTAAGGTTTGACTTAGCATAGTCCTTTATCATTCCTTCTCCTATTTGCTTCGTTCGGCCGTAGGGGCTTTCTGCTTCTTGTTGTGGGGTTTGTTCCGTTACCGGTAAAACTTCGGGGTTGCCATAAACCGTACAGGATGAAGAGAATATTAAATTGGGCACTTCGTATTTATCAATACAATAGAGCACATTATACAGACCTTCGTTATTATTTTTGAAATACTTTAAAGGTTGTGTAACGGACTCTTCGACACTCTTATAGGCTGCAAAATGAATGACTCCGGCCAAGTCCTTATTTTCTGCAAAGACCTGCTCTAGTTTTGGTAGATCCGTGATGTCAATATTATAATTCTTGACACGCACACCGGTTATTTTTTCTATCCCGTCAAAAACAGTCTCCTTCGAGTTGTAAAAATTATCGACAGAAATCACTTCAAATCCATTCTGCAATAAATCAACTATCGTGTGACTACCTATATATCCGGCACCGCCTGTTACTAGTATTTTCATTTTAAGCTGCCCTTTGGGCGTTCAATTTAGCCTGCGGCTGTTCAGTTGCCTGTGGCGTTCAATTTGTCCTGCGGACGTTCAGATGCCTTCGGCGTTCAAGTACCTGCAGCGTTTAAGTTAGGCACGTCCAGCTTTTCAACAACTCCATCCTTCAAAAAATACGTATCTCCACTGCCCCCACAAACGGCTTTTCCACTTTCGTCAAATATTAATCGCTCCCCATACTCACTCATCCAACCTATCTGCTTAGCAGGATTTCCTACTACAAGCGCATAATCCGGTATTTCTTTAGTTACGACCGCTCCTGCTCCAATAAAGGCATAGCGCCCAATATTATGTCCACAGACGATTGTTGCATTGGCTCCGATTGTTGCTCCTTTCTTGACGATGGTCTCTAGGTATTCACTCTTTCGAGAAATAGCACTACGCGGATTAATCACATTGGTAAACACCATGCTGGGCCCTAAAAACACATCATCTTCACATATTACTCCTGTGTAAATGGATACGTTGTTTTGGACTTTTACATTGTTGCCTAGAACCACATCCGGAGATATCACTACGTTTTGCCCGATATTGCATGCTTCTCCGATTATGGAGTTGGACATGATGTGGGAGAAGTGCCAGATTTTGGTGTCTTTGCCTATTTTTGTATTGGGGTCTATTATGGCTGTGGGATGGTTGAAATATTGTTCAATTGTTAAATCGTTCAATTGTTCAACTGTCCTTCGGACGTTCAAATTGTCCTTCGGACGTTCAACTAGCCCTTCGGGCTGTTCAAGGAGATTGTCCCCATAATTAGGCATTGTTTCTTTCACGTGGTTGCTACCTTTCCCTGACACATATATTTCACTTTGACTCAATTGATATTGCCGGAGATTATTAATTTTTATACTTAACTCCATGACCAAGTTTCTTGTTTTTACTAATTGATCAGAAGTTATATATTTTCTTCTTTCACTTAACACACATTGGCTCATCACTTCCATCAAACTGCTATAGGCTATTGTTGTAAACCTTACTTGATCATTAAAGCTTCTTCTAGTTGTTCCTTCTGCCAAATTGGAAGAGACCGATACAGCCGCTCGGTTCATCTGGCTTACTAGTCCAAACCTTTCATCTAAAGGAAATTCCCCAGTCAAATCATATATCTCATCTGCAAAATCAATTGCTAGTTGCCATACTTTTAATTTCTCGAATGGGAATTGATAGTTCATTTTATGTCGGTTGGATTTTGTGCTTTGCACGTTCAGTTTGTCCTTCGGACGTTCATCTGCCTTCGGTGCCCGCCTGCTGCCGACAGGTTCAGGTTATCCTCCGGACGTTCAAGCAAGTAACAATTGAACGTCCGAAGGACATTTTGAACGTGGCATTAGCCACAATTGAACGTCCGAAGGACATTTGAACGAGCTTTAATCCATATTGAACGTCCAAAGGACAAATCACTCAAAAAAACTCATCACCCCAGCAATTATTTTCTCCTGTACTTCCACACTCATTTCCGTATGAATCGGCAACGAAATCACCGTATCACTCAAATATTCCGTCACCGGTAAAACATCTCCATGATAAAATTTCGCAAATCCCTTCTGTTTGTATAGCGGCACCGGATAATATATCATCGTGGGTATTTCTTTTTCCGCAAGGAAGGCTTGTAGCTCATCTCTCTTCCCATCTAAAACCTGCAAGGTGTATTGATGAAAAACATGAGTCGTAAACTTTGAGCGGTAAGGAGTCTTTAGCCCTTGGATATTTGCGAAAGCTCGATCGTAGGCATTAGCCACTGCATTCCGAGCCGCCGCATATTCATCCAAATACTTTAACTTCACATCCAAGACTGCGGCCTGAATGGCATCCAATCTCGAATTACAACCAATCTCATCGTGATAATATCGCCGACTTTGACCGTGATTGGCAATCATTTTTATTTTTTGCGCAAGCTCCGAGTCATTCGTAAAAATAGCTCCACCGTCTCCGTAACAGCCCAAATTTTTGGCCGGATAAAAAGATGTGCAGCCAATATGACCTATCGTGCCTGTCTTTTTCTTCTTCCCGTTACTAAAGGTAAAATCCGCCCCAATCGCTTGTGCATTATCTTCCACGACAAAGAGATTGTGCTTTTGGGCCACTGCCATTATGCCTTCCATGTCCGCAGATTGACCGTACAAATGCACCGGTACAATCGCCTTAGTCCTAGGCGTAATGGCTCTTTCCACTAATTCGGCGGTTACATTCATGGAGTCTTTGTCCACATCTACCATCACGGGAGAAAGCCGCAATAAAGCAATCACCTCCGCCGTCGCTACATAGGTGTGTGCCGGAACAATCACTTCGTCTCCGGGCTCTAGTCCCAACGCCATTAGAGCTATCTGCAAGGCATCCGTACCGTTGGCACAAGGGATGACGTGATTCACCCCTAAGTATTTTTCTAGGCTTGCGCCAAAAGCAGCCACCTTAGGGCCGCCCACGTAATACGCCGAATCCAAAACTTCTTGGATGGCTGTATCAATTTCTTCTTTTATGTTTGCGTATTGGGTCTTTAAATCGACCATTTGAATTTTCATCGGTAGGGGTTTGTTGTTTTATGGGAGAGTTGTTCAATTTGCCTTCGGCGCTCAAATGACTCTTGCGAGCCGTTCAATTTGCCCTACGGGCGTTCAAGAGCCTTCGGCGTTTAAAGCTATTTAGTTAACGGGCTCTACTCATCCCCCTTTGTTAAGTATTCAATATCATCTAAATCCTTGTGGCGGCCACTTGCGTTCTTGGCATTAATTAAGTCTGACAAGCCTATCGTTCTCACCCGAATATTTCTTCCAACTTCAAATTCGACACTCCCAAGGAGCGTATTTTCAAAATCTAAGCCATTCACCTTAGTCATAATATCAATAGAAACCGGCTGACGACCAAAAGTAAAAACATCATTCTCCGTAGTATTTAAAAACTTTTCTTCGGTCATGTCAAAGATGGCAAGACCAAAATGATTAAAAGCTTTTACCAGTTTTGCATAATTTGCTTTCGTTGGCTTCACCCAAATATCCATACCTCCAGTACCTCGAAAATGTCCATGCAAATTAACCGAATAGCCACCGACTAAAACATACTCAACTTTTGCCAAATTGATGGCTTGGATAAAATCTAAAAAATCAGGATTGAATAAGTTTTGAAAAGTTACAACCGCTTTCTAATCTTAAAATACTTCCTATCCAGTTTTATTTCTTCTTTATTATTCGGATTCAAATTATACATTCTGCAAGAAAAAATCCAAGCTGCTGCTAATCGCTCCATTGGTGTTTTTGTCAACCAATAAGCACGGTTATTATCTGCTTGCGCAAATGTTTTGATGGCGAATGCTTTTTTATCTAGTTTCACTTTTTTTTTGCCTTCGGCGCCCGCCTGCTGCGGGCAGGTTCAATTAGTAAGATCTCTTTCCTGCCTACCTTTGGCCCTTAACCTTTTACCTTTTACCTTTCACCTTAGTGGTTAGGCCTTATCTCACTCCTTAAAAACATCAGCCACATCCATTTTCAAGCCTTTCAAAATTTGGCTTTCGACTTTTTCCCCTTCGACAAAAGGTTTAGAGCCCACATACTTCTTCTTTTCATTGTAGGTATAAACGATAATGCTTTTGTTGCCTAGATCCACCATCCAGTATTCTTGAACGCCGTTTTTTTCGTAGAGCTCAAATTTTTCTTTCATCTCCCGACGTGTATTGCCCGGTGATAGAATTTCAACAATCAAATTAGGTGCGCCTTCGCATCCTTGTTTGGTGAGTTTTGACTTATCACACACCACACAAAGGTCAGGCTGAACGACGGTTGATTTTTCTCCTTTTAGTAAAACCACATCGAAGGGAGCTGAGTAAAGTTCACATTGCTCTTCAATATAATACTGATCAATAAAGCGAAATAACCTTCGACTAACTTTTTGGTGATACCGGCTAGGCGCAGGGCTCATCTTAAAGATTTTGCCCAAAATTAACTCTACTCTTTCCGGAAATCTCCAAGAAAGATAGTCTTTGTAAGTATAAGACTTTGTTAAATCCAGTTGATCAAATTGGGTAATCATGACTTTTTTTTCTAAGATACCGGTTTCTTACTATTTTTCCAAGTGATTCCCGAAAAACAAATCGCAGCTTTGCTTTTTCCATACCGGATAGCCCCTTTGACCTTTGACCTTCCTAAAGTCTCCAATAATCAATCCCGGCCGCTTCCGCAACATCTTGATTATATACACCTTTCAAGTCCATCAAAATCGGAGCCCCATTCATAATGGATTTAAAGTAATCCGTATCCAGCCCTACATATTCCTTGTGATTAACAGCGACAATGACCGCATCATAATTATTGGACGGACTGTCCATCATCGGTAATTTGTACTCATGCACTACATCATTTGGGTCTGCATAAGGATCCACTAAATGGACATTCACGGAGTATTCCATTAATTCCCGTACCAAATCTACAACCTTGGTATTCCGAATATCTGCCACATTTTCTTTAAATGTGAATCCCATCACTAGGACTTTGGTTTTTTGTGGTGTTTTTCCTTTTTGAATCATTTTTTGAACTAGGCGCTTGGCCACGAAACCCGGCATCCCGTCGTTAATCCGCCGACCACTCAATATGACTTGTGGATCATAGCCCAATTTCTTTGCCTTGTAGGTCAAATAATAGGGATCCACCCCTATACAATGCCCCCCAACCAAGCCCGGAAAAAACTTGATAAAATTCCATTTGGTGCCGGCCGCTTCAATGACTGCTCGTGTATCAATACCCATTTTATCAAAAATAATGGACAATTCATTCATCAAAGAGATATTCAAATCCCGCTGGGTATTTTCAATCACTTTGGCGGCTTCGGCTACTTTAATCGTTGCGGCCTTATAGACACCTGCTGTGATAATCTCTCCGTATATCTTAGCAATTTCTTCCGCCGACTCTTCATCGCTTCCGGAAACAATTTTTAATATTTTATCGACTGTATGTTCTTTGTCGCCCGGATTGATTCGCTCCGGCGAATAACCGGCTTTATAATCTTTATTTAGCTTGAGACCGGACAACTCTTCGATTACCGGTAAGCAATCTTCTTCTGTTGCACCGGGATAAACCGTCGATTCAAAGACCACATAATCTCCTTTCTTAATGGCCTTTCCTACGGTTGTGGAAGCCCCTATCAAAGGTCGTAAATTAGGCACCTTATGCTCATCCACAGGCGTGGGTACCGCCACAACAAAGAAATGAGCCCCTTTCAAGACTTCCGGATCTGCCGTAAAAACAATGTCTTTATCGGCAAAAGCCGATGCTTCCAATTCTTCTGAAGGGTCGATATTATTGCGCATCATCTCGATGCGGTCTTCGCTAATATCAAATCCAATTACACTGAATTTTTTAGCAAATTCCAAGGCCAAAGGAAGACCTACATATCCCAAGCCTATAACGGCTATTTTCTTTTGTTTTGATTTTAATTCGTTGTACATGTGAGAAGGCAAAGGGTTAAAAGGTAAAGGGTTAAAGGCTCCACATAGCCAAATATTAAAATTCGTATTTAACTTTGTCAATATTTAGGCGAAAGCCTAGGGAAAAAATGGACGTCTGAGTCGGCTCTTCTGTCTTGAATTGGTTTTTCCGGCCAAAGTAATGGAGCTCTATCCAGCCATTGTGCATGATCTGGTAGCCCAAATTGGCGTTGACAATAGTCCGGTTGTATTGATGCCCTTGCCCCAAAAAATTTCCGTAATTTTGGACTCTGGAATTATAGCCCAATAATGGATTGGCTCCCCAATTTTCATCTTTTGTATTCTCTCCACCGGTCACGACAAAAGTTCTAACATCGGCTTTCCACCGGCTCGTGGGTCGGTAGCTTGCGCTAAAAATCCACTCCTTAAAATTACTTCCCAACGGATGGGCCAAAGGCTGATTATTATGCGTGTAGGCCGTTAAGCTATCTCTATGCGAGTAGGTGTAGGGCATCACTTGATTATATTCTAGTGCCAAATCCAAATTATTGACTTTTGCCACATTTATCCATTTGGCTCCTACTTGAATTCCATATTTGTTTCCCCACCACCCGTTGTTATTTCTAAACAGCTCGTCCAACTTAAATTCATCAAAAGCAATCTGCCCATGCAGCTGAAACTTGCGTAAAAAATTCCATTTTGCCGTAAGGCCTGCAATCTCATTATCCGGACTTCCAATCAAGTGCTCTACTGTCCGATACAAGATAAGCGGATTCAAATATTGTAATTCAAAGTGTTTGGCTCGATTAAAAATCACGGATTCAAAAAAGCCAAACTCCATATTCTTGTACGGCTTAAAACTAATGTAATGCGTTGCGGCATATTTTCTAGGCAACAGATTATCATGCCCGGTATAAGCCCGATGACTCAATGGCAACAATTCCGAAAAAATATTCTGATAATGCAGCTTCCAAAGATGCCAATTCAGCTTTAAGTAGAAGTAATTATTGGTATTTTCCGCAAGGAGCAAGGAGCGGTAGCCGTTACCAATAAAATTCTTTCCATGACCTAATTGTACGCCTATATGTTTGCTGATATTGACCCCGACATAGGCTGTTGCCCCTAGATAATCATAACCGTTTTTCTTTATTTTGAAGATATCGCTCTTGTAGGGTTTGTACAATCCTGCCCCCGCCAAGGCCTTATCTTGCTGTACTCTGGCATTTACATAATCGGGTATCCGTACTTGCGTCTCCACCACGTCGGTATAAAAGAAAATCTTTTTGTCAATATTACCACGGAGGGCGATTCCCCGTTGATTCACAAAATGTCTTCCTTCGTTCTGTATCTTACCGGCCTGAAAGTTCAGTATAGGATCAGCTGTGATTTGAAAATCAGGATGCTTGGTTTCAAACAAATGTGCCTTTGTCCGGTAAAAATACTTTAGAATGGGACGGTCTGACCAGTTTTTTTGGTCATTATCCAACCAATCATTATTATCATCTAACAGATACCGGACATCTTTACGGGTCTTCCAATCTATTTCATCTCCCAGCGTATCCAGCGCTTGCGCAAATTCAAAAACATCTTTACGCAAGTAGTCTCTGATTCCCGTATGAATATCTGAACCGTAAATAATGTCTAGCCGGTCAACTAGATGGGTCGTGTATTCGGAAGGCTTGACTTGTACTCCTTGGGCTTGTGCGACGAAATAACTCGCAAGACTTAATAGAACACAGATTGTACGGATAAGGCGGATTTTACTGATTATTTTTATTCAATGGAGAGTTCGCTCCGAAAAGTCTAATATAGTGATTTGCTCTTGCCTCCACAAAATTTTGTTTTGTTTCTTTAAAACAACCCTTCCATGGGTTTCCCTTTCGTTTAAAGGAAACCGAATGTAACAAAACAAAATTTTGTTCCATGCTTTATTTTCTGGCTACAGTGACTTTTCGGAGCAGGCTTAACCCTTTAACCTTTTACCTATCCCCTACACCAAGCCCATCAAATAAGCCCCATACCCACTCTTCACCAAAGGCTCCGCCAATTTCACCAGCTGCTCCTTATCAATATAGCCCATACGGTAGGCAATCTCTTCGATACAACCAATCTTAAAGCTCTGTCTCTTCTCAATCACTCTCACAAATTCCGACGCATCATGTAAAGAATCAAAAGTCCCCGTATCCAACCAAGCCGTTCCCCTATCCATTACTCCGACCTTCAACTTCCCTTTTTCCAAATACACCCGGTTTACATCGGTAATTTCATATTCTCCCCGTGGAGAAGGATCAATCGTCTTGGCGATATGCACCACGTCATTATCATAAAAATAGAGTCCCGGCACCGCATAATTAGACTTGGGTTTTTCCGGTTTTTCTTCGATAGACAGCACATTATTGTCGTCATCAAACTCGACTACGCCATAACGCTCGGGGTCATGTACCGGATAAGCAAAGACCTTGGCACCATCAATGTTGGTACTGGATTGTAGCAATTTGCTTAGCCCGGAGCCATAAAATATATTATCTCCCAGCACTAAAGCCACTTTGTCTTCTCCAATAAACTCTTCTCCAATGACAAAGGCTTGCGCCAAGCCATTGGGTACTTCTTGGACAGCGTACTCAAAACGACAGCCCATCTCTTTTCCATCGCCCAATAAACGCCTAAACTGTGCGCTATCTTCAGGAGTCGTTATAATCAATATCTCCCGAATCCCCGACAACATCAGTATCGACAACGGATAATAAACCATCGGCTTGTCATATATCGGCATCAACTGCTTTGATATCGCCTTAGTGATGGGGTAGAGTCTGGTGCCGGAGCCTCCGGCGAGAATTATGCCTTTCAAGATTAACGGTTTAGCGGTTTAACGGTATAGCGGTTTAACGGTGAACTTACTCCAAAAAGTTGAACGTGGCGGTTTATTCTTGAGTCCACAAAATTTTATTCTGTTTTCGCTTTTATTTTAACCCTCTATGCCGATAGCTATCGGCACCCTTAAAAAAGGAGACTTGTGGTAAACAGACTAAAATTTTATTCCGTGCTTTAATTTTTGGCAATTGTGACTTTTCGGAGCAAACTCATCGGTTTTACGGTAATCCACGATTAAAGTTATTATTAAATCCTTAGCTTCTTGCTTTTATCAGCTTCGACAGCATTATATGATATGTATTCACACTTATCAATTATGTAATCTTTTATCTCCTTCTCAATATGCCCCACTTCGTAAGCAATTATTATTTGAGTTAAAACTTCAGCAGTGGAGCCTTTTGCTGTGTAGAAAAAATTTACTGCTTGCTTATTTGTATTCAGCTCATCTCCTTCCGCAATGTTTGATGCAATTGAAATAGATGCAGCTCTAATTTGGTCTCGAAATCTAAGATCCTTAGAAAAAGAACCTTGATTGGTCACTTTGTAAACATAAACCGCCAAATCCTTCGCTTCCTGCCATACTCTTAAATTTCTAAAGTTCCCCATATTTATTGGTAATTGCCATACCGTTAAACCGTTATACCGATACACCATTATACCGTTCACAATACGGCTTCGCCGTCCTAAAGTCGCAACAACTTATAGCTCCAAAAACAATCAAACTTGGGTCGAGCATCCATTTTCACAAGGAAATCGATGCTCTTTTCTAACGCTACTGTCAATCAATCTACGT
>JALVCY010000428.1 GCA_027009605.1 Saprospiraceae bacterium | reverse complement strand
TTTAGATTGAAAATAATTATGTCCTTGGAAGGTACCTGAAAAATGAAACTGATAACGATTAAAATGACAATTTCCGATTCCACCACCGGTGCTTGCTACTTTCACTAACATGGCACAATGGGCTTCATTCCCACAGTCGTCCTCCGCCCGATACCCAATGACGTGCACACCAAAAGGAAAAAAGCTGCCCGAAGGCTGACCGACGACCAACGACACTTGAGCATTGGCACAATCCGAAGTCACTGTCGGTGCCGCCCATGTCCCGATGCCGCCCCCTTCACTCTCCGTAGCCATGATTTCGATTTCTTGTCCGGCCGGGCAGTTTAATTTTAATTTTTTATTTTCAAAGGCATTGGCGGTCAAAAAAACAGGTGTGCTATGAAGCAAAATAGATTGAGAAGAAATGTGACTTTCCGTCTCGGTCTCTCCATAATCCCAGTCCTTGCGGAAAAGAGAATCCGGGAAACCAGCCGGAAAAGAATACGTTTTTGTAGCCAATTCGGACAAATCCGTTTGCGTTTCTGCCCACAGAACATATATGATTTCTCCGTTTTTACGCACGTAGGCGCCCCCGCGCACACCTTGCGGCAAATTCATCGCTGCGGTGCGTGTGGTGTCCTTATGAGCCCCAAAAAGCAAGGCCGAAAAGGTACGATAAGCAATGCCTTCTTGGTTGATTTCTTGATTGTATGGGCTCAAGTCATTGAGATTGGAATACAAGCCCATTAAGTCAAATTCACCGGTCGCATCGGCTAGTTTTCGACGTTCCCCCAAGTCAAAGATATGAGTCTGAATCACCTGATTATCAAGCGAATAGAGCGCCGCTTTTAAGATATAATTACGTTGTAGAGTATCAGATCCGAAGGATTCCCCAAACTTCTTTCGCGGGACATTCATCTCGGTCACCGTCCATAGTTTTTTGGGATAGGTCACTCCGTCATAGCCATATTGCGCCAGCAAGCTTTGCCGGTTTTCTATCCGTTGGCCATAGCCATCCACCGCCGCATCCGAATGCCTAAAATAATCAAAACTTTGCGTCGTATTATTCCATTTGCGGATGCTGCCGTCAATGCTTGGATATACATGAAGACCCATCACATCAAAATAGGCGCCCCCCTTGCGGGGAAAATCGGACGTAATGCTACCATCATCCGGATTATCTGTATTGCGCAAGATGGCATCCAAAAAGCTATCATTGCCCACTCCGGACAAAACGATATAATCATCCGGCCGAACGGTTTTGACCACTTCGTAAGTAATCCGCATCGTCCGGATAAAATTAAAAATAGGCGCCCGGATAATCACATCACAAGGTTCCGGATTATTCTCCCACCAGTTCCCTGCCTGACCGGGCTGCAACCAACTTTTGTAGCCCGACAAATCAAAGCCCGGCTCATTCCAGACCTCCCAAAAACGAACATCATCTCCAAATTTTTGCGCAAGCGTATAAATGTATTTGGCATAATAATTTTGGTCGTTGATGGGTGTCCCATTTTCGCCGTTATCCCAAATGGGTTCGTACAGGTTCAAAAACATTTGGGTCTCCACTGCATCCCCCGGACAATAATCTATCGTGTCCCGATGATCCGGATGAGCGTAGCCCACAAACAAGGTATTGTCAGCCAAACCCGAAGCCCGGTAATAATCATAAACCGGCCGCCAAGCATCATAATTCCATACCAAAGCAAACGATTCGGGCAGCCCCCCGCGAACAGCCTTCACGCCCGCTCCTTTCACATCAACAGAAGGATTACCCGCCGCCAAATCCGTCAACGAATAATTATCCCAATTGCCTCCGTAATAGCCCGGATTAACCCCCGGACGATAATCTCCTTCGTAGGGCAATATCGTATCGTTGGCCGTATAGTTGACTTGCGTAAAAGCCTGAAACGAAGTAAGTAGTAATAGAAGAAATAATAATTTTTGCATGTCTCTTTTTTTTTTGTGTTACTGTTTAGGTGCTCCCATTTTAAGGCAAAAAATAGGCGTTTTTGTGTATGTTGACGTAGGGACGCACGGCCGTGCGTCCCTACGTAAGAAAACAAAAACAGGCGTCAAAAGGACATTTTTTGACCAAAATAGTGGGGAGCTAAACAATTACCTTTTTGTAAAAACTCAAGTTTAGCCACTTTTCAAACCTTTCACCTCCATATCCGGCGAAACCCAAAGCTAAGCAGAATTTTTTTAGCAAAAAAATACAAAAATATGACTTTGTAGAGCTTAAAAAAAATAAAAGACCTTTATACATTTTTTTAACGCATTGATTATCAATTGGTTATAGGAAAGATAGATTGCTTTTTTTTGTTTTTTGTAGAAATTATCACACCCAAAACACCTACAAAATACCTAAATCTAGGCCCAATCAACAGCCGGAACATAGTTAATAATTTGCTCAAGTGACCAACATCACATTCCACATTCCATTTTATTACGAACTTGCTGCCACAATAGCAGAAGATAATTCGCAAAAACAAGTCCAAATCAAGTAACTATTTCAAACGGATACTTTAAGGAATGAAGCACCTTATTTTATTCCTCCATATCCATACACCTAGTTACACAAAAAAAACATCATGGCTAAAGTTGTAGTACTTGGTGCAGGCATCTCAGGACACACAGCCACCTCCTATTTGCAAAAGCACCTAAACAAGAAAGAACACGAAATCATTGTGGTCGCTCCGAATGCCAACTATCAATGGGTTCCGTCCAATATCTGGATCGGTGCCGGCAGGATGAAAAGAAAGCAGGTTATTTTTCCATTAGCACCCATTTACAAGAAAAAAGGAGTGACCTTCAAGCAAGCCAAAGCCTTAACTTTTCATCCGGAAGGAGACTCGGAAACAGACAAAGGATTCATCATCATTGAATATGTTGCCGGTGACCAAAAAGGCCAACAAGAAAAAGTCGAATACGACTTCCTCATCAATGGTACCGGCCCTAAACTCAATTTTGAAGCCACAGAAGGACTCCTTCCGGGCAAAAATAAAACAGTATCTGTCTGCTCTTATACGCATGCGGAAGAAGCTTGGGAGTTCTTGCATGAAGTCATCCAAGAGATGAAAAAGGGAGTCAAAAAAACTTTCTTAATTGGGACAGGGCATCCTACTGCGACCTGCCAAGGAGCCGCCTTTGAATACATCCTCAATGTGGACTACGAAATCAAAAAAAGGGGATTGGAAAAATATGCCGAAATTATTTGGATTTCAAATGAATACGAAATGGGAGACTTCGGCATGGGGGGAGCCTTTATCAAAAATAGCGGCTTCATCACCTCCACCAAGATTTTTACTGAATCTTACTTCCAACAACGGAATATCCATTGGATAAAAAGAGCCGGCGTACAAAAAATTGAAGACGGCAAGGCCTATTACGAGACTTTAGACGGCAAACACCACGTCCAAGAATTTGACTTCGCCATGTTAATTCCCGGTTTTTCGGGTCATGGTTTCAAGGCGTTTGACAAATCCGGTGGGGACATCACTGACAAGTTATTTGCACCCAATGGATTTATGAAGGTTGATGCGGACTATTCCGGTCACCCTTATGACGAATGGTCTATTGCCGATTGGCCTTCTGTCTATCAAAATCAGGAATATAAAAATATTTTTGCCCCGGGCATCGCTTTTGCGCCACCCCACTCCATCTCTAAACCGATGACCAGCCCCAACGGTACCAAAATATTTCCATCTCCACCTAGAACAGGTATGCCCTCCGGTGTATCCGGTAAAATCGTTGCCGAAAATGTAGTCGATTGGATCAAAAGCGGCAAACCATTGATGAAGCACAAAGCTTCTATGGGGCGCATGGGCGCTGCCTGTATCGTATCCGCCGGCTATGACATGCTTAAAGGCTCGGCAGCCACCATGACGGTACACCCTATCGTACCGGATTGGGACAAGTATCCCAAATGGGGACGCAACCTTAAATACACCATGGGCGAACCGGGACTGGCGGGCCACTGGTTAAAACTATCCATGCACTACATGTTTTTGTACAAAGCCAAAATGAAACCGTTTTGGTCTTTTATCCCGGAATAATCTAAGCTTAACAACTACTTCTTCATCAAAAACTAAAAAAAATGCCTCGCAAAAAAAGAAGATACACCGATCAGTTCTACGCTCCCGTACCTACTAGATGGAATGTTTTTTGGAGACGGTTTATTCCTTTCCAAATTTGGAGATTCCTGGTGCTTAATTATAAAATCATCAAGGTGGTGGTCTTGGGACACTCGTAGCCTGCGGGGTTCAATTTGTGCTTTGCACGTTCAGATTGCCCTTCGGACGTTCAACTGCCATCGGCGTTCAAGGAGTAGGCTCTTGGCTGCCTAGCCGTTATACCGTTACACCGTTGTACCGCTAAACCGTTCGTTGCCTTCGGCGTTCAAGGGGGACGTTCTCTTGGCTGCCTAGCCGTTATGCCGTTACACCGATACACCGTTGAGTTTACTCCTAAAAGTATTCTGATGCAAAACCACTAAATTTTATTCTGTTGGGATGTTTTGTTGAGCCTGCTCCGAAAAGTCCACTCTGCCAGAAATTAAAGCACGGAACAAAATTTTATTTGGTGACCATACTCCCGATAGCTATCGGCAGTGGAAAGGTTTTCAAAGAGAAACCAAATAAAATTTTGTGGGCTTAAGAACAAACCACTGCACTCGACTTTTCGGAGTGACCCCACTGTTCAACTGTTCAACAGAGTGAACGAAAGAAGATTTTTATAATATGTTAGTCTATGTGTGCATTATTTCTTACCCGAATTTTAGCAGCCCAATACCAAGAATTTGTAAAGTTTCTTAGTGTAAACTTAGTGTTATCTAAAGTGAACTTAGTGGTAAGGAAAAATGTAACGCCTAACCACTAAGGACACGAAGTTGCCACTAAGAATTCACTAAGGTATTGATTATCAACAAGTTGAATACCGCCTTTTTGTGCAATTTTTTACTCCCGGTCTAAGATATTTATTATTTTGTAACTATTTAGCCACCCGCTAATTTTTCCTAGAAACTTACGCCCATTACAAATAATCGAAAAGGGTCAATGGGGACAAAACCCGACTGCCCCCATTTTTAGACGTAGCATTTGCATTAATCCTATGCGTTAACGGCGGAATTCTTCCGGTGTAGTCAATAATTTCTGTATAGGCCAATCGTTATTTTCCTTTTTTGTCTCGATAAAAAACAGTTACTTCAGCTATCTTGGGTGAAGTAATTTTTACATTTGCGGAAATATATGGAAACACACCATACTGGCGTGTCTTTACCATTTTCATTCTTCTATTAAAGAAAACAATTGAAAAGTTCATTTGTCGAAGCTGCGCTAGTTCAGTATCAAGATATTTCTGAAGAATAATGGCCTCTATCATTTCTTTAAACTTCTTTCTTTTGCAAATTTCACTAGGCTTGCCAACCCGCTTCAAGTAGTAGGTTGGGTATTGATAAAATGGTGGTGCATAAATTTCTGCATACGTGAATCTGTTATTTAAAAAGAACAGTAAAAAAAATATCATGCTAGCTAGCAATATTGGTTTTATTGCAAATACTAATGATTCTTTCAATTTCGATTTCATGCCAAATTGGTTTGTTTCTATTTATTGATGAGTTTGCTCCGAAAGTCGTTTTTTTGAAATAGCTGGGAAAGTTGCCATATTTTATTCTGGATACATGCTTTCTGTTCAATTGTTCAAGCGTTCAATCGTTCAACTGATTGCACATAACTAGTTGATTTTCAGCACTTTCGATTGAACAGTTGAACAGTTGAACGATTGAACAAAATTCCCAAACAGAATAAAATTTGGTGGTTTTACATCAGAATACTTTTAGGAGTGAACTCAATGTTGTCATTTTTCAAATATGTGGTCATCGCCTAGTGAAACCAGTGAACACAGTGATAGCAAGTCTAATGTGCGACACATTGTTGTCTGTGGTTTTCATTCTTTCAATTCTTTAAATCCTATGAATTTCTTACCATTTGTTTTTCCAGTTGCCCATTCACCAACAATTACTCCATTGATTCCCAAAGTATCAAGCCACTCATAATCTGGATTCCTTTCTATGAAATAAGATAGTAAAAAACTTGATTTCGTTCCGGACATTAATTTATCTTCATTAGTTACTTGAAATTCTTCCACTTCATCTTTATTGATTTCTAAAGGAATAGTTCCACAAAATAGATTTTCATCGTCTTTTGAATAAGGAAACTCTAACACCTTAAATGTATTTGGATTTGCAAAAATCACTTTTTTATCATCAAGAAAAACAAATTCTTTATCTTTTGAATAGCCACTTTGATTTATCACTTCAAAACTATTTGGGTCGGCATCTTTAATTTTTCTTCCGACATAAAAAACAGAATTCTTATCAACTGCATAATTGCTACTTCTTAAAATTTTGAAAGTTTTGACATCGTGTTCGTCTATTTGACTTATTCTCTTCCCGACAGCTTCATCGTACGAAATCCAAACCCATTTATTATTCTCTTTTTGGTATCCTGAATTACAAGACCCCAAAATCAAAATGAGCAATATTCCAATTATTAATTTGGGTTTCATTTTTTCTTTTTTCTTAATCACACGCAACTTATTCAAAAACTTAACTCCCACAAAAAACATCCTTTCCCAAAATACATAAACACCTTAGGCACAGCTTTTTATCCGTTTACAAGCATTTAGATCAGCAATTTCTTATATCAGTTCTCTATACCATTAAATAGAATTATTCAGCGCTGTTATTTTGTGTTTTTAGTTACAATTCAGCGAAAAAATACTCCTTTTTAAATGCGCCTAACCACTTAGGACACTGAGTTTTGCACTAAGATTACACTAAGACGTATTAGTGCAATCTTAGTGCTTTCTGTGTGAGCTTTGAGTTGTGGACTTTTCGGAGTGAACTCAACTTTTGGAAAGCTAAGTTCAAAACTTTTGGAAAGTTACCACTCGTTTTTCTCGCAAGAGTGTTTGCTCAACCATCAGATAATAATTACCTTTCGGCAAAAGGTGGACATCCAAATACAATAAGCCTGAATCCAATTTTTGCCCATAAACCGGTTGGCCGGCCGCATTATAAATGCGCAATACATCAGCTCGAAAGAATCCAAATAAAATTTTGCCGTCGCAGAAGCAAAATTCTAACTTCCAATTATTCGGAGTAAACTCAAAACTTGATAATCAAAAAAATGAAATAGCCATAACTTATTGACAATCAACATCTTAGTGAATCCTTAGTGTTTGCTTCGTGAACTTAGTGGTTAGGCTTTTCATTCTCCTTACCACTTAGGTCACTTTAGAATACACTAAGAAGTATTACCAAAGCTTGATTTTGACTACAGAAGTTTGTTTTTCATAAGAAAACCCTTAACTTTTGGGAAAGTTCAGTCTAAAAACCAACCATCTAAACATTAATCGCTATCTTTGTCCGACAACCAAAGGATGATTATGAAGGACATATACGACTTGTTGGGGCGTTTACTCATTGCTTTTTTCTTTTTTGTTCAAGGCATCGAATATTTAATCCATTTTAAGGCGATGAAAGTCCAGATGACGGAGTATCACATCACTTGGCAGCAAAACTTTTGGTTATCCGGAGCGATTTTTCTGCTCATTTTTGGCTCGCTTTTGGTGGGATTTGGGTATCGGATTCGTTTTGGAGCGATTTTGCTGTTGCTTTTTTGGATTCCCATGACTCTGATTATCCATCCATTTTGGCGCTTTCAGGGGGCAGCCTACCATAGTGAATTGCAAATATTCATGGCTAATTTGGCTATTACCGGCGGATTGTTTATTATTGCTGTCCACAAAAGCGGGCGATATGCCATCAAAAAGCTCTTTGCTACGACCAAAGTCCGCTAGGCACTAATACCAACTGAATGCGTGAAAGAATCATTACGGCTCTATTTTTTGTCCTGGTCATGGCGCTGGGGATTTTTGGTGGTGAATATGCCTTTTTGGCCTTGATTCTCTTTATTGTTGTGATGAGTTACTTGGAGTTTTTCACATTGGCACAATATGAAGGTCGTCGAGACTTTCGTCAAATTTTGGCTATTTTTTGTGGAGTCAGTCCGCTCCTTTTCGTCTTTGCACAAAAGCTAAATCTTGGCCTAACCCACTGGTCTCCAACGGATTATGTCGTTTTACTGATTCCCTTTTTGATGCTATTCTATATGTTGGAACTTTTTTACGAAAGTAAAGACCCCGTCAAAAATCTGGGGACAGTCGTCTTAAGCTATGTCTATATCGCCCTGCCCTATGTCCTGTTGGTGGAGATGGCCTATTGGCAAGGATTCTATCAACCTTGGCTGGTTTTAGGCCTATTATTATTGGTGTGGCTCAATGATACCGGAGCCTATTTTACCGGTGTTTTATTGGGAAGGCATTTGCTTGCGCCAAAAATTTCCCCGAAAAAAACTTGGGAAGGCCTTTTCGGGGGCGTGGTCGCCACTTTACTCACATCACAGATTTTGGCGGCTTTTTTGGTGGACTATTCTAAGCAACAATGGCTCATCATCGGGTTTATTAGTTCATTAGGCATACTTGGAGACTTGATAGAGTCGTTATTAAAGCGTCGAGCCGACGTAAAAGACTCCGGCTCGTTGATGCCCGGACATGGCGGTGTATTAGATCGCTTTGATGCCTTTCAGTTTGTTATTCCGGCGATTTTCTTATATTTTTACTATTTTATATAATTATTCCCAAAAAAAACGTATCTTGTGCCACTTTCGAGAACAATTTTATCTCTTTAGTAGTTAAAAAACGCTAACAAATCAACTGAATGAAAATACATAAAGAAGGATTTACAACCATTTTAATTGGTCTGTTGGGTTTATCCCTGATTACTTGGCTATCATTTAGCCGGCTGCCCTACCGTACCGCTTGGGTATTTGGAGTGGCCTGTGCGATTATTGCCGTTATGATTGTTCGTTTCTTTCGTCATCCGACCCGAATTCCGGCAGTCATTGAAGATAATTTGGTTTACGCCCCTGCTGACGGCAAAGTAGTGGTTATCGAAGAAGTAGAAATGGAAGAGTTTGGAGAGAAAAAACTTCAAGTCTCCATCTTTATGTCTCCTTTTAATGTACATGTCAATTGGAGTCCCGTAAACGGCATCGTCAGTGCCAGAAACTATTTCCCGGGCAAACATCTGCCTGCTTGGCATCCCAAATCATCTTCCGACAATGAGCGAATGCGCGTCATCGTTCAAACAGACAGCGCCGAAGTCGTCATTCAACAAATCGCCGGCATCATGGCTCGCCGTATCCGCAACTACCTTGACATCGGAGAACGAGTCATCCAAGGTACAGAGCTCGGTTTTATCAAATTAGGCTCCAGAGTGGACATCTTCTTACCTATTACCGCCAAAATCAATGTCAAAATCGGAGACAAGGTCAAAGGGATTAATACCGTTATTGCTGAGATTTAAGTAAAGGTTAAGGGTCAAGGGTCAAGGGTTAAAGGCATCCTAGAAAGAAATCTGCGGGAAGATGAGCGGTGAGTAGTGAGAGATGAGTAGTGAGTAGTGAGAGATGAGTAGTGAGTTGCCAAGAAAGAAAAAAATCTGCGGGGTTAAATCTGCGAACATCTGCGGGAAACATCTGCGGGAATCTGCGGGGTTAAATCTGCGAACATCTGCGGGAAATCATCTTCCTCCCCCTTTTCAACTT
>JALVCY010000427.1 GCA_027009605.1 Saprospiraceae bacterium | reverse complement strand
GCAACTTCGTGTCCTTAGTGGTTAGGCATTACATTTTTCCTTACCACTAAGTTCACTTTAGATAACACTAAGTTTACACTAAGAAACGCTACAAATTCTTGGCTTCAGACTGCTAAAATTTGGGTGAGAAATAGTCCACACATAGCCCAACATATTATAAAAATTTTCTTTCGTTTACCCTAACTGTTCAATCGAAGGTGCTGGAAATCAACTAGTTATGTGCAATCAGTTGAACGATTGAACGCTGAGTCTGCTCCGAAAAGTCCACTCTGCAAGAAGTCAAAGCACGGAACAAAATTTTATTTGGTTACGATACATAACTTTCCAAAAGTTTTAAACTTTTGGAAAGCTTTATCAATAATCCTTCGTGGAAGCTGCTACATTATGCTCACAAAAAAAAGCCGCTAAAACTGATATGTTCAAAAGTTTTAGCGGCTAACTATAGTAGTGTGAAGGAGGATAATTATAGGCCTTCGATGACTTCCAAAAACTTAGTAATTGGTTGAGAACCAACAAATTCATTGGTCTCATTAATTACAATTTTGGGGACACCGCGGACGGCATATTTTTGCGAAAGCTCCGGAAAGGTCGTTGCTTCTACCATATCCGCTTTGATATGACTATTGAGTAGAGCCAATTTGTGACCCAAAATCACCGGACCGGGACAATAGGGACAAGTAGGCGTCACAAATACCTGAATGTGTACATCCTTGTCAATGGCCTTTATCCGTTTGATGATGTCATCAGGGAGCGGCTCATCCATGCCGCCTACTTCTCGAATGGAAGCGACAAAGGAATTGATTTCGTAGCCTGCCGGAATACCGAAAAAACGAATGCCATGATCGACTCCATCTTCAGAAACCATCGCAATGGCCGGCGTACGCTCAATATTAAATTTTTGAAAGGCCTCTGCAGATTCATCTAAATCATTGATATTCACAGAGATATTGGGATGCATTGCAGCGATTTCACTCACAAATTTTTGCGTGTCTTCACAAGAAGCGCAGTCTTTTTGCTTGAAATACTCAATGGTTAGTTTTTGAGGTAGATCACCGATAAATTCTGTCAATTGTTTGGTGATTTTCTCATCGAATAATGCCATAGTTTATGGTTTGTTGGAGAATAATTTGGCGATTCTCCCGGTTAATATTTAAGTCGTGCAAAGGTAGGGTTTTGGCTCCTGTATAATCTGTAATGCAAGTCACACAAGAATCATGCTATATTTCCGCCACAACTGGAGCCTGCTCCGGCGGTACATCCGTAGCAGTGTTGACCTAACACAATGGCTCTATTTAGTAGTTCACTTTCGTTAAAATGACTAATATGTTGGCTGGTGCAGGCTACTTTTAGCGCAAGCATCTGGTTAAAATCACAGTCATAAAGATACCCGTCCCAACTAACGGAGACCATATAGCGACACATGAGCCCGTCCAAAGTGCCCGGATTGTAGGCTTCTAATAATTGCTCCATGTAGAATTCATACTTGTCTCGAGTTAATAAATAATCCAAAAAGCGATTAATCGGCAAGTTGGTGATGGCAAAAAGATGATTAAATTGAATCTCATGTCTCCGGGCCAGTTGGCGTTTGAATTCTGCTTCCAAGGCCGATTGGTTGCCGGGCAAAAAGGCACCGGCGGGATTATAAACCAAGTTTAGGATGAGCCCGCTCTCTGATAGTCCATAGCCCTGTTGGTTGAGCAATTCAATGGCCTTAATGGAGTCTTCAAATACGCCTTCTCCTCGCTGTTTGTCTGTCCGTTTGGCGCTGTAAAAGGGTAGGGAAGAGATGACTTCTACTTGATGTTGGGCAAAAAAGGCCGGCAAATAGTGATACTTCGGATTAGACAGGATGATGGTCAAATTGCTTCGAACCATTATTTTTTTCCCTAATTCAGCGCAAGATTCGACAAACCACTTAAAATGGGGATTCATTTCCGGTGCGCCTCCGGTCAAATCTACCGTATGGAAGCTTGGATGCTTGCGCAAAATCTCCAAACAAATCTCCAGATTTTCTTTAGTCATGATTTCTCTTCGATCCGGTCCGGCATCTACATGGCAGTGGGCGCAAGATTGATTGCATAGCCGGCCTAGATTGATTTGAAATATTTCTAACCTTTTGACACTCAAGGGGTAATGTCCGGATTGAGCTAGATTTTTTTCAAATTTAACATACGTTTTTTGGGTTGTTTGGCCATTGATTACTTGGAGTTGATAGTCCGGGTCTGCTAGTTCCGAGCCTAGGGAAAGTAGAGATTTGGATTGTTGCTTAATACCCATTTTTGCCGGTTTATTATGGTGTGTATTTTTCAGTTTTTGGGGAAGAGGGTAGCAGTCTAATCTCCCAGCATTTCTTTGGTATGATTCATCATTTGGACGCTAAAAGCTAAGGTGGCTCCCCCTTTGATGGCTGCGCCTACGTGGACGGCTTCCATCATTTGTTCTTCATCGCACCCGCTTTGGATGGAGGCGGTGGTGTACGCATCTATGCAGTAGGGGCATTGGACGACATGGGCGACAGCTAGTGCGATTAAGTTTTTCTCTCGCACGGTCAAAGCCCCTTCCTTGAAAACTTCATTGTACCAAGTGAAGAATTTTTGGCCCATCTTCTCTTGAAACTCGGTGATATCTCCAAATTTCTTTAAGTCATCGGGATTAAAATAATCTTTTTTACTCATTATTTTTTTTTATTGGTTATACCTAGAGCGGGGAAGGTTAATGGCTTACCGGCGATTTTGGTCGTGCCGGTGTATTCCCAAGCTTTTTGGCGCAAGCTCAAAGATAGCCCCAAACATTAGATTATAATTTGTATTTTTGCATCTTTGTTTTGGCCAAGACATATTTCTTTTTTTTGTCTTGATTAATCCGTAGCACAATCAAATCAAAAACCTTTAAGGAAAGCAATGCAAAAAGACGAACAAAAAGACTGGATTTCCGAAAGGGTATTTTGGGTAGATCCCAAGCAAACACCTATCCGTATTGATAAGTTTATCATGGAACGGACCACCAAAATCTCGCGTAATAAAGTCCAAAATGCGATTCGTGATGGTCGTATCTCCGTGAATGGGGATACCGTGTCGGTCAACTATAAAGTGCGGCCTAATGATAAGATTGTCATGGAGTTAGAGAAGCCTTTGGATCCGGATTATTCGATTGAGCCCGAAGATATTCCCTTGGAGATGGTATATGAAGATGATGACTTGTTGGTGGTCAATAAACCGGCCGGCATGGTGGTGCATCCGGGAATTGGCAACACTTCGGGGACTTTGGTCAATGCCTTGGCGTGGCACTTCAAGGATTTACCGGTCAAAGAAGGCAATGAGGCCGATCGGCCGGGGCTGGTACATCGAATTGATAAGGATACGTCCGGGCTTTTGGTTATTGCCAAGACGGAAGAAGCCATGACGCATTTGTCTAAGCAATTTGCTGACCATAGCTTGGAACGAAAATATTACGCCTTGGTTTGGGGCGATGTGGCTGAAGATGAAGGAACTATTGAATCTTTTATCGGCCGGAATCCAAAAAATAGAACGGAAAGGATAGTCGTAGAAGAAGCGTATCAAGGCAAATGGGCGGTCACACATTACAAGGTGGTCAAACGGTTTTATTACGTGACTTTGATTGAGTGTCAATTGGAAACGGGGCGGACTCACCAGATTCGTGTCCATCTTAAAAGCATCGGACATCCGTTGTTTAACGATGCCAAATATGGCGGGAATCGAATTGTCAAAGGGACTGTCTTTACCCGCTATAAACAATTTGTAGAAAACTGTTTTAAGGTGATACCCCGCCAAGCACTACATGCGAAGACCTTGGGTTTTGAGCATCCAACCACCGGAGAACGGGTCTTTTTGGATTCTGATTTGCCGGAAGATTTTGCACAAGTATTGGATAAATGGCATCACTATTTGTCCCATCGAAAAGAGGAGATGGGAAACGACTGAGATAACCTTTAGGAACACAGAAAAATGAACGTAGAAGACAGAATACAGGCCTTGGTTAAGTTGGGAGATTTTTTGGCTGCAAAGCCGCCCGAATTAGAGACTGCCGTCCGGAAGGCTTATGCCGAAAACAGATGGTTTATTCCAAAAAATTCGTATGCCGCTGTAGAAGCCATCCAAAAAGAATTTTTGAACGAGCAGGCCTTACGGGAATGGGTGAGTCACTATGATTTATCAGCTGTATCTCCTTTGGCTGTGGGCTTGATTCTGGCGGGCAATATTCCGTTGGTTGGCTTCCATGACTTGCTGGCGGTATTTATGTCGGGGCACATTGCCAAAGTCAAATTATCAGATAAGGATAGTGCTTTGATGACCTTAATGATACACACGCTTGCGCAAATCAATCCCCAAACTAAGGCTTATATTCGCATCGTTTCCAGGCTGGAAGATTTTGATGCGGTCATTGCCACCGGAAGCGACAATACGGCTCGATATTTTGAAACCTATTTTGGGAAGTATCCACATATTATCCGGCATAATCGTAACTCGGTGGCCGTGCTTACCGGACAAGAATCAAGAGACACTTTGCGGACATTAGGCAAGGATATTTTTTCTTATTTTGGCTTAGGTTGCCGCAATGTCTCTAAGCTGTATGTGCCACAATCCTATGATTTTCAGCCACTTCTGGAAGAATTGCATACTTACAACGAGATTATCCTAAATGATAAGTACAAGAATAATTTTGATTATGCTTTTACCTTGTACGTCATGAATAAGGAATTTTATATGAATAATGGTTGCATCATCTTGCATGAAGCAGAATCGCTTGCTTCGCGGATAAGTACCTTGCATTTTGGGTACTATGAAGACTTGGATCATTTATATGCCAAGCTTGCGCAAAAAGAAAACGAAATACAATGTGTGGTTGGGGCGAATGTCCCGGATTTTTTGCCCGGAGTATTGTTTGGACAAACCCAGACCCCGGGGCTGATGGATTATGCAGATGGGGTGGATGTGATGGATTTTTTGGTGAACCTAGGTAGAGAAAATTCATGAATTTTCTCTACCTAGGTCTATCAAAAAATCGTACATTTGCACCATTGATTCATACTCCGCCATCTAAATATAAAGCAGATGCTACCACTCATCCACGTTAAATTATTTTCGGGTAGAGAAACCCAATATTTGGCGGAAGCCATAGCAGATTATTTTGGGCAAGACCTAGGAGATCAAACACTCAACTTTTTTAGCGACGGCGAAATGCAGCCCATTCTCAATGAATCCGTGCGGGGCGCTTATGTTTTTTTTATCCAATCTACTTTTGCTCCTGCGGATAATCTACTGGAATTATTGTTGATGATTGATGCCGCCAAGCGGGCTTCAGCGGGATATATCACAGCGGTGATTCCGTATTTTGGCTATGCCCGGCAAGATCGAAAAGATAAGCCCAGAGTGCCTATTTCTGCAAAGTTAGTGGCCAATTTGATTCAAGCCGCCGGAGCGAATCGGATTATGACAATGGATTTTCATGCAGATCAGATTCAGGGATTTTTTGACATACCGGTGGATCACTTGAAGAGTCAGGCCATATTTTTGCCCTTTTTGAAGACCTTGGATTTGTCGAATACGGTTTTTGCATCACCGGATGCGGGTAGTGTGAAGCGGGCACGTTCTTATTCTAGGATTTTTGATACCGGCTTGGCCATTTGTGACAAACACCGAGAACGAGCCAATGAGGTCGCCGGCATGCAGGTGATAGGAGAAGTGGCCGGTAAAGATGTGATTTTGGTGGATGACTTGGTGGATACCGCCGGGACTTTGACCAAAGCGGCAGAAGCTTTTTTGGAGAAAGGAGCCAATAGTGTGAAAGCTATTTGTACGCACGCTGTCCTTTCGGGAAATGCCTATGAGACCATTGAAAAATCGGTGTTGACCCAATTAATCGTGACGGATACCATTCCCGCAAGGAAAGAATCAGATAAAATATTGCGCTTGTCTTGCGCCAAATTGTTTTCCAGAGCCATCCGAAATACTCATGAGCACCGCTCCATTTCGGCTTTATTCAAAGATTGGGAGCACGAATAGGTCTGAAAAGACAAAAAAACTAAAAAAAACTGCTTTTATCCACATTATTTTGAATAAAACGGTATCTTTGCATCCCCAAACCAAATCGGGAAACGGAAAAATTTTTAAGTTTTATGGAAACTGTTCAATTACATGCCGAATTAAAGGCAGCTTCTGGGAAAAAAGCCGCAAAGGCAACTAGAGCAGCGGGCTTGATACCTGCTATCATTTATGGTGGGGATACCCAAACGCAGATTGCGGTTAAGCATAATGATGTAAAATCACTTATTTTTACCAATGAGTTCATCGTGGCGGATATTAATGTGGACGGAGCGTCTCATCGTTGTTTTGTCAAGGATGTTCAAATGCATCCGGTTTCAGACGAAATTATGCATATTGACTTTATTCGTTTGAGAGATGGAGTTCCTGTGAAGATTTCTCTTCCGATTAAGTTTGTTGGTAACCCCATCGGTGTTAAAGATGGTGGTGCTTTCTTACAGCAAGTCAGAAAGATTAGAATTAAAGTTTTACCCGGTCAGATCATTCCTGCCTTAACTGTGGATATCAGCAACTTGGGGCTGGGACAGGCCATTAAAGTTAAAGATTTAGAACTTGAAGAAGGTGTCGAAATCCTAGATGAACCAAACACTCCCATTGGACAGGTTATTGTACCAAGAGCTCTTAAGAGTGTATTAGGGGAAGATGAAGAAGGCGAAGAAGGAACTGAAGGCGAAGAAGGTGCAACTACTGAAGCTGCTGCTGAATAAACGCCTCTCTGTAAGATATAAAAAAGCTGATTACAAACGTAATCGGCTTTTTTTTTGTAACTGTTTAGGTGCTCCTATTTTTTGCCCTAAAATAGGAGCACCTAAACAGTTACTTTTTTTTACAGGTTTATCATTATTTTCTTGGGGAAGGGCTCTGTTTTGTGCTTTGTTTTTTTTCTGCTTGGGTTTCAACTTCTACAACCAGCGAAGCGTCTCAACTTAACGAAGTCCGAATCCACGATAGTAATCGGGACGTGACTCAACCAGCGAGCCGAAGGCGAGCGATTCAACTTTCTCATCTTTTTCACCATTCATCTCTAGGACAAAAAAAAAGCCCTTTCGTTTCCGAAAGGACTTTTTTTATTTTTAGCGTAAGCGCCAAAGCTTACATCATGCCCGGCATACCACCCGGCATACCGCCGCCCATAGGAGGCGCAGGAGCTGCAGGTTCCGGTTTGTCAGTAATAACGCACTCAGTAGTTAAGACCATACCGGCAATAGAAGCCGCATTTTCAAGTGCCACTCTAGTGACCTTGGTGGGGTCGATGACGCCCGCTTTTTTCAGGTCTTCAAATTTGTCTAAGCGGGCATTGTAGCCCGTATCTCCACGACTGTTTTTGACTCTTTGGAAGACTACGGAGCCTTCAACGCCGGCGTTTTCTGAAATGGTTCTGACCGGTGCTTCCAAAGCCTTTTTGACGATTTGGATACCGATGTTCTCATCTTCATTGCTGCCTTTTAGATTGGATAAAGCACTAATGGCTCTCACCAATATGGTGCCGCCACCCGCCACAATACCTTCTTCTACAGCAGCTCTTGTCGCATGAAGGGCATCATCTACACGGTCTTTCTTTTCTTTCATTTCTACTTCGGTAGGGGCGCCGATATAAAGGACGGCCACCCCACCGGCCAATTTCGCTAAGCGCTCTTGGAGTTTCTCCCGATCATAGTCAGAAGTCGTGGTTTCAATCTGCTGCTTGATTTGTTTCACTCTGGCATCAATGGCTTCTTGATCTCCTTTTCCGTTGACGATGGTGGTATTGTCTTTGTCAATTTCAATTTTTTCGGCAGAGCCCAAGTGCGATAGCTCTACATTCGCCAAACTAAAGCCACGCTCCTCCGAAATGACAGTGCCACCGGTAAGTACGGCAATATCTTCTAACATCGCCTTTCTTCTGTCTCCAAATCCGGGCGCTTTGACCGCTGCAATTTTTAAGTTGGCTCTCAAACGGTTGACCACTAAAACACCAAGTGCTTGGCTTTCTACATCTTCAGCGATAATCAAAAGTGCTCGACCTTGACCGGCAGTTTGCTCCAAGATAGGCACTAAGTCCTGCATATTGGCAATCTTTTGGTCTGTAATCAAGATGTAAGGATTGTCGTATTCTGTTTTCATAGAATCGACATTGGTGATGAAGTAGGGAGACAAATATCCGCGGTCAAATTGCATACCGATGACTTCATCCATGTAAGTTTCAGTCCCTTTTGCTTCTTCAACGGTGATGACTCCGTCTTTCCCAACAGCTTTCATCGCATCGGCAATTAAGCTGCCCACACTGTCGTCATTATTGGCAGAAATAGCTGCGACTTGTTTGATGCGGTTCATGTCATTTCCAATTTTTTCAGAAGACTCTCTCAAAAATTCAATGACTTTTTGGGAGGCCTTGTCAATGCCCCGTTTTAGATCCATTGGGTTCGCTCCGGCAGTTACATTTTTCATGCCTGCGGTGACTAGAGCTTGCGCCAAAATGGTTGCTGTCGTAGTACCATCACCGGCCAAATCATTGGTTTTTGACGCCACTTCTTTGACCATTTGAGCGCCCAAATTTTGGATAGGGTCTTCTAATTCAATTTCTTTGGCGACAGACACACCGTCTTTAGTGATGGTCGGAGCGCCAAAGCTTTTTTGGATGACGACATTACGCCCCTTCGGGCCAAGCGTGACTTTGACGGCATTGGCGAGTGCGTCAATACCGGCTTTTAGTTGTTGTCTAGCTTCTGTATCAAAGGTGATTTCCTTTGCCATAGTTATTCGTTTTTTAGATTAAGTTTTGGATTAAATGTAAAGAAGTTTACAGTACAAGAAGTACGTCATCTTCTCTCATGATAAGAAAGGTCTCTCCATCAAGGTCTAATTCTTGACCGGCAAATTTGCCATAGACGATGGTTTGTCCGACCTTTAAGGACATTTTTTTCCCGTCTTTCCCCGGGCCCACAGCGACAATCTCGCCTTTGTTGGGTTTTTCTTTTGCGGTGTCAGGAATGATAATCCCTCCTTTCGTAGTTTCTTCTGCTTTATGAGGTTTTACCAAGATTCGATCATTAACAGGCTTCATAGAAGTTTTGCTTTTATTTTGGTTAAAAAATTGTTTGTACCGAGCTAGTACTCGACTTTCGTCAAAATAGTTGAACAAGAGTAGTGTCCGGGTGACTATTTTTATGAAAAATGAGACATCTAATTGGCCTCCGGTTTGTAACATCACATCCCGTGCCAATTGAAAAATGATGACATTATTTCAGTATTAAGACCAGTGACGTCGCAACACCGGATTGATAACAGACACATTGTCACTTTGTTTTAACTTTCCGAAAGTGTGCTTGCTCCGGAAAGCCAAGTTCTTGAAATAGTTGGAAAAGTAGCCCAATATTATTTTGATTGAATGCTTTCTGTTCAATTGTTGGGTCTGCTCCGAAAAGTTGGAAGTTAGAATTTGCTCCTGAGACTATAAAATTTTATTTGGTTTTTGTAACTGTTTAGGTATCCACTATTTTGGTTAAAAAATGCCCTTTTTGCGCCTGTTTTTGCTAAAATTTTTTCACGTAGGGACGCACGGCCGTGCGTCCCTACGTCAACATCCACAAAAATGCCTATTTTTTGCCCTAAAATAG
>JALVCY010000426.1 GCA_027009605.1 Saprospiraceae bacterium | reverse complement strand
AGGCATTTTTGTGGATGTTGAAGCTACAATTTTTGAAGCGTAGCTGGGCTACGTGAAAAAATTTTAGCAAAAACAGGCGCAAAAAGGGCATTTTTTGACCAAAATAGTGGGTAGCTAAACAGTTACCTAAAAATAATATTAATAATGGCAAAGCAAGAAATTGAAAGAAAGTTTTTGGTCACCGGGGATTTTAAAAAACATGCCACCAAGCAGACCAAAATCGTCCAAGGTTTTTTATCTACGGTTCCCGAGCGGACCGTGCGTGTCCGCATCAAGGGCGACAGGGGCTTTTTGACCGTCAAGGGAATTGGTAATCAAAGCGGTGCTTCCAGATTTGAATGGGAGAAAGAAATCAGTGTCGAAGATGCGCAGGATTTATTGGCTATTTGCGAACCGGGTGTGATTGACAAAACCCGCTTTATCGTACCGGCCGGCAATGGTTTGGTGTTTGAAGTAGATGAATTTTATGGCACTAACGAAGGACTGACCGTAGCCGAAATTGAACTGCCTTCGGAAGATACGCCTTTTGAAAAACCGGATTGGCTTGGCGAAGAAGTGACCGGAGATGTGAGATACTACAATTCTATGTTGATGAAAAATCCCTACAAAGAATGGTCATAGAGTTGGTGACTTTGACTTAGTTTCAACCCTTTATACTTAACCTTTCACCTTCAAAAAATGGATGTAGAAGAGAAATATGATGTACTCGATATGAGAAATTATCGGATGGAGAAACTCCCCAAACGGGAGAAATCTAAGTTCGAGCGTTTTTTGATGAAAATCGGTGCACCCTTGGCTATTTTGTCTTTTGTGTTGATACTGTGGGTGTTAGATATTCCTTTTTTGCAAAATATCAAACCGGAAGACCTGAGTAAGGTGGCCAAATCCAATTATGATGCCATTGGTTCGGATCAATTTATTTTTGCCAATCGGGCCATGCTGGCGATTTTTGTGGCTTCTTTGATTTTATGGATTACGGAAGCCATTCCCAATTATTTGACATCTTTAATATTAATAATTACTTTGGTCTTGACCCATGTTTTGCCTGAAAAGGTGGCGTATGCGCAATTGGGGCACAAGGTGATGTGGTTGAATATTATGTCTTTTATTTTGGCGAGTATGCTGGTGGCCACCGGTGTGGCTAAGCGGTTTGCGCTGTGGTTTATTATTAAATTTGGAAAAAATGCTTCCTCCCTGATTTTTAGTTTTATGGTCATTAATATTGTCCTGTCTCTTTTTATTTCGGCAACGACAGCCAAAGCGGCCATACTGTTGCCTGTGATGATGGTGGTCGCCGCTATTTATGGGGCTTCCCATGGCAAGAAGAACAATGTCGGAAGGAATGTGATTTTGCAAAATCTCTTCCAAAACAATATGGGGGCCAGTTCTTTTATGACCGGTTCAGGCGCTAATTTATTGGCGGTTTCTCTGATGGCCGGAGCTATGGGGCGGGATATTTTCTTTTCAGAATGGATGATTGCCGCCTTTCCGGTGGCCTTGGCTTTGATGATTATCGGCTGGTTTGTAGGTACAAAAATCATCTTTAGAATTAAAAAAGAAGACCGTAAACCTAAGATAGCAGGCGGGATGGATTCCTTGAAAAAGGATTTGGCGGACTTAGGTAAGATTTCCAAAAATGAAATCAAGGCCGTCATTATATTTGTCAGTATTTTGATTTTGTGGGTAACTGATAGGTGGCATGGGGTGAGTCCTACGGCGGTGGCTTTTTTGGGAGGTATTGTGGCCTTGCTCCCCAAAATTGGCATCGTCAAATGGAATGATGTAGATATTCCGTGGCATTTATTATTATTTTCCGCCGGCGCTTATACTTTGGGAGCGGGATTTAAGGTGACGGATTTACCTTCTATATCGGTCAATGCTTCTTTTGATGCGATGGGTTTTGGGGCGGATACACCTTTTTCGGTGTTATACATTACGTTGACGGGGGCGATGGTATTTAGTGCGTTGTTTATGCAATCCAAGACGATGCGTTCGATGATTTTTGTGCCGATAGCCATTGGTGTGGCCTTGCGCTTTAACTATCCGATATTGAGTTTAGCCTTTCCGGTGGCGATGTTGATAGAGCATGTTTACACTTTACCGTTTAATAGTAAGCCTGCTTTGTTATTGTACTCGACCAACCATTATAGTATGGGCGAGGCCTTTCGGTTTGGGATTACGATGCAAATCATCGCTTGGGGAATGTCCATTCTGATGGCCATGAGTTATTTTCGATGGCTGGGGATTACGCCTAATGGGTTGTTTTGAGTGGAGGAGCGGTATAGCGGTGTAACGGTGAGTTTACTCCGAAAAGTCGAGAGTAGTGGTTTGCTCTTGAGTCCACAAAATTTTATTTGGATTCTTTATGGTAACTAGTGCGACTGAGACAAGGTGTCGCCCCGCCGGGGCTTCCTGTCGTGCGATATTGTCTGTTACAAAGGTGTCGCCCCTACGGGGCTGACAATAGAGAAAATAGCCGAAATATCTATGCCTGAGCCCCATCGGGGCGACATCTTTGTAAAGACTAAAATAGTAGAAATATAGCTCCGTAGGAGCGACACCAC
>JALVCY010000425.1 GCA_027009605.1 Saprospiraceae bacterium | reverse complement strand
ATTTTATAAGTTGAAGAAGTTGAAGAAGTTGATTCGCTCGCAAGCTTCGCTAGTTGATTCGCTTCGCTAGTTGAGAGATTTGGTTTTTTTTGGTGGATTTTACTTCATTACATGATATTTGGGATTCTGTAATTGATATAGTTGTAAGATTTTTTAGCCGCCTAGCCGTTATACCGTTAAACCGCTACACCGTTACACCGTTAATTGCCTTCGGCTCTCTAGGTTGAGACTCGTCCCGATTACTATCGTGGATTCGGACTTCGTGGTTGAGAGCTTTGCAGGTTGAGACGATATGGGTTTTTACCGGGGATTTTACTTCATTATTCGACATTCGGCAGTTACAAAGATGCCGCACCTATGGCGCTCGATCCATTTTGATTGTTCTGTTCTGTAATTGATATAGTTGTAAGATTTTTTAGCCGCCTAGCCGTTATACCGTTAAACCGCTATACCGTTACACCGTTAATTGCCTTCGGCTCTCTAGGTTGAGACTCGTCCCGATTACTATCGTGGATTCGGACTTCGTGGTTGAGAGCTTTGCAGGTTGAGACGATATGGGTTTTACCGGGGATTTTACTTCATTATTCGACATTCGTCATTCTGCATTCGATATTCTGTTGGTTTTTTAGTTGAAGAAGTTGATTCGCTCGCAAGCTTCGCTAGTTGATTCGCTTCGCTAGTTGAGAGATTTGGTTTTTTTTGGTGGATTTTACTTCATTACATGATATTTGGGATTCTGTAATTGATATAGTTGTAAGATTTTTTAGCCGCCTAGCCGTTATACCGTTAAACCGCTACACCGTTACACCGTTAATTGCCGCTACACCGTTAGATGTGGTACAATGCCAGCTGCCTCTAGGGCTTTTCTCGTAAATGCTGGCGGACATTCTTGTTTATTAAGAAATTATTTATATCTTAGCGGATATTTTTCACTAAAAAACCAAAAATTATGGCTTCAATGCAACTTGTATCCTTGGTAATATCTGCTGCTTTAGCATATTATGTGTACACCGATTCCGAAGGACGTGGAATGAATCAAATCGTCTGGGCTTTGGTCGCTTTTTTCTTTTCTCTTTTAGGTGTCATTGTTTATTTTATTGCTCGCAAACCTAAGGGAACGGGCTCTGATGACTCTACTTTGGATAGCGGAATGATGAAATAATCTAGCTTTTCCAAATACTTGGCACTCTGTTCAATTGTTCAAGCGTTGAGTCAGCTTAGAAAAATTGAATTGAGTGGTTTGTTCTTGCGTCCACAAAATTTTATTTGGTTTCTTTATAGAAAACTTTCCAAAAGTTTTAAACTTTTGGAAAGTTGTGTATTGTAACCAAATAACGTGCTTCAATTCTTGACTGTAGTGACTTTTCGGAGCAGACTCAACGACCCGCCTGCATCGGGCAGGTTAAACAACGTCTCAAAACAGAATAAAATTTGGCGGTTTTGCATCAAAATAGCATTTAGGAGGCTTACTCCACTACCCAAAAAATTGACACAGATGAAAACCAAAAGCTTCTTCCTTTGGCTGTATTTTTTTTGCGCAAGCTTCACTCTACCGGCGCAATTACCGGATAGTTGTAAATTGACTATCGGCACGAATCTCGCCGGATTGGCTGATTGGGGCACGGAGATACCTTTTGTGGATTTGATGAAAACTTGCCGCGAATGGTACACCAAATCGATTGGAGATTCGGATGATCCTTTTGATTCGGGTTTTGCGCAAGCGCTAAGTTATCGTGCGGATGGCTATCCTACACAGATGCCGCAAACCGTGGCCGGTTCGGATTTTCCGCAAGTGGTAGCGACGATTTGGGCCATTACAGATGGGTGGCCGGCGGGACAATATACCGTGCTTTGGGAAGGAAACGGCACGCTGAGCTTCAATGGTACACTTCAAAACATCCAACAAACGAATCCGCATAGAATGACTTTTGACTTTCCCAATCCCATCGGCGGAGTCGTCGAAATGCGCATAGAAGAAAGCGATAGCCTGAATCCTATTCATCATATTCGAGTCCTGATGCCCGGGACAGAATCGACCTATGAGAGTCAGCCTTTTTATTCGCTTTGGGCGGAGAAAGTGGATATTTTCTCGACCGTTCGGTTTATGGATTGGGGGCAAACCAACGGTTGGGGACTCCGGCCGGAAGATGGGTTTGGTAGCGATACTTTAGTGGATTGGGTCGATAGAAGCCACGTGGATTACTACACTTGGACACACAGTAAAGGCGTGCCATACGAGATGATGGTGGCCTACATGAACCAATTTGATAAAGATGGCTGGGTCTGTGTGCCGCATTCGGCGAGCGAGGACTATGTCCGCCAGATGGCTCGGTTTTTTCGGGACAATCTGGAGCCGGGGCGGCATATTTATGTGGAATATAGCAATGAAATTTGGAATTTTATCTTCCCCCAAACCGAATGGGCTAATGAGTATGGTTGTGTCATTCCCGGCGTTTCTTGGCCGGAGGGGACGGTGCAATATATTCAGCGGATGCTGGATTATTGGACGGATGAATATGCCGGGCAATTAAACCGTACGACTCGAGTAGTGGGTGTTTTTACGG
>JALVCY010000424.1 GCA_027009605.1 Saprospiraceae bacterium | reverse complement strand
TCCAGGCTGGGAACTGACATGAGGAGCTCAGCCGGTGCGCATATACCATGACAAGGGTGCGATAGCTCCCGTGCCTGCAAGGCTGGCGTGGTATATGCTCGCCGGATGTCGGGACGAATACCGCTTTACTGCCCTGAAGGTCGTAGCTTTTTGCGGAGACCTGAAGTGTGGGAACGTCTGCCGTGTGGCTGCCGATTTTTTTCTCTTTCAGCTTGACTATCAGGCTTTTGTGTGCAGGTTGAAACCCTGCACTTGGGGACGATGCGGCCTGAAAGGCCTGTCGAGCGGATGTTTTTTTAATTTTGCTTTAAGGTCTGGGCCAGCGGGAAGCAGTTCTTTTTTTAATGTTGTTGATAAGGTTTGCACCAGCGGGCAAACTAAAAACCGAGTAAATAGGCTCTTACTAATCGTTCTTGTTGAAAAATCAAAAACCATCGTCTTCTATCACCTCCTTTATGTGATGCCCTTAAATCTAAATGTCCACTCCACTTATATCCACCTGTTGGAATGCGCAATTTATATGACTCCGGAAATAATTTGTTAAACACTTCTACATGAAGGCCTTTTTTTAATACAATTTGATTAGAAACTAACTCAACATCGGTACTTTCAAAATCAAGCACACTTAAAATCACTTTATTGTCTAATAAATCAAAAACAGTATTACCATATTCCCATTCTTGGGTAGCTGCTCTAGAATCTACATAAGGCAAGTATTTTCTAGCAGATGTAACATCATTAATTTTGGTTGGCTTCCCAAATTTCTTTAAAATTTGACTCTCTGTAGTAATAAGCGGAATTTCACCATCAATCCTAAGTGAGTCTGCTAGCAAAACTTCATCTCTCCAAGCATTAACATTTACGAAGCCTTTACGCTCAGATACCACATTTGAATTATCACTTGATTTGTCAATGCTTGTGCAACTACTTAATAGTAGGAGAAAGCACCATAAATATTTTTTATTCATAAGGCTATTTGTGTAGGAATAAAAACAGCAACTTTGCACTTTAATTATTAAAGCCTATTGCCCATAATACAAGGCATCTGGAAGATTTGGGTACAGTGGGCTATAATCTTGATCCATATCATTGAACTCATGATTTGGTCGTTCAGGGTAGCCGAGAATTCTATTGACAACATTTTCCATAATAACAGCGGCAGCAGAGCCTCCGTTTTTATATTTGAATCGTCCAGCAATCCCACTATGCCCAAACGCTTCATGGGCAAAGATAGCACTAGGGTGACTTTTACCAACACCATTTTGAACTACTGCAGAGTATGAACCATCGCTTCCTAAACGTACAATTTTCCCATCGTAATGTGCTTGTTCACTTATTCCACCTCCAGCCCATTTTACAAGATCATCTGCATTAATAAAACCACTTGCTTTCGTACCATATTGGGAAAACTTCTCCCCTTTTTCTAATATCTCAAAAACATTTGTTGATTTTTCATTAATGATTAGCGCAAAAGCATTAAATAGAAATTTCTGATCTTTATCTAACTTATCAGTAGCGGATGCTGCCAAAAGCTCAACTACACTTATCCTCTTGTAAGTCAAACCATCATCACCAATTTGAAATAATTCTTCAAAACCTGTGCCTTCAAAAGGTTTACGCGTAATTGCCAATGACCTCTGAGCAGATGTTTCATTAACTGCACGTAACGTATCGCCTAATATATCCTTATTAACAACTGGATTATTTCCCATCATTACATAAGGAGAAATTGAGACACTAGGTTTGGGGTCAGTACTCCACCATCGACCAATTCTAGTATCTTGTTCTCTGAAGAAAGTTGTATTATGACCTTCACCCAACTCGGGTACTTTTTCAACCCCGTTAAACCCAAAACGGTAAGCGCCTAGACCACTTTTTCAAGCCAATTGCTGCCTTTGCAGCACTCCAAAAGTAAGCGTTTTTTGCACGCTAGGCAAGGATTCAGTTGAAAAAAAAAGCGTCAGCCCAACGGATGGTGTTTTAAAATAGCCTGCTTCAAAGCTTCAACTTCCGTCTGCCGGTAGCGCTCGGTCGCACTCGGATAACGATGCCCAGCAAAAACCTGAACCTTGCGCAAGTCCATTCCGGAGTCCAAAAGATTCGCGATTACAGATTGACGGATTGTCTTCGGATTCAGCTTGCGCAAAGGAAAAAGCCGCTTTTGAGTGGATACCAAATAACTAATGCCTTCGCCATTTTCAGGGTAGCCGGACTTGTTGATTATCAATTGATTAGAGTCGGTTTTGAGCAATTTGGGGCGGTCATCTTGGATATATTTGTACAGTGGCAAAACCTGTTTTGGACGTAATTTTAAAGTCCTGGAGTTTGTTTTTCGGCCGCCTTGAACCTTCACTTTCGCTTGCGCAAAATCAATGTCTGAGAGCTGTAAATTGATGATTTCTCCCGTCGTTAAGCCTTGATAAATGAGCAGCATTAAGATGGCTTGATTGCGATTTCTTAGGATTTTGTAGCGTTCTTTTTTGTTCAAAATTTGCTCCAACTCGGCCGAAGAAAATAAGTCCTGAAGCTGGATGTCTCGGTGTTTTTGATCTCGCAAACGGATGGACTTG
>JALVCY010000423.1 GCA_027009605.1 Saprospiraceae bacterium | reverse complement strand
TTTCTCCTTCTCCGAATCCTTATGCCGGACAAAGAAATCTCCTTTCTCATAAATTAAAAGCTTGTACAAGGAGGCTTCTATCTCACACCCATCTAATCCGAGTCCTTTCTTCACATCCTTCAGAACCCGGTCAATAAAACGGAACCAAGCTTTATTCTTAAATGACAGTTGACCGGCATCTATTTCCCATGTACGCCGTACGGAGGTATCCACAATGGTTTGACTCCCCTTGCCAAATGGTGCTTGCCGGGCGAGCTTTTTCATTTTTTTGGCGATGGTTGGGGATACCGGGAAAGTAATTTCGCCACCTCCTTTAACGTTCAGGCCGGGATGCACAAAGTCTTTTACACCCGATACGACAAACGTGCCATTCCCCTCAATGGAATCTAAAATCGCTAATAGTTGTTTCTCTAGTTTTGTCATGATGGCTAGTTTTTTGTAACTGGCTAGGCATTCCAATTTTTAGGTAGAAAAAACTAACCATTACCATTATCTAATGCCCTATTAATCATGCAATTGGTTGCATTATTCGAAATTTGCTACCGCCCGCGTCAGTTTGCAACTAAAGTTGACAAGGCCATTAAGCGGCGAAGGCTACTTCCGAAATACCAAAACCTAATTCAGCATATTCTTGAACCGCTTACGCTTGCCGTCTTCATCTCCATCTAAGCGTTTTTCTTTAAAGGAAGTATAATTCCCTTCAAAAAATTCCGCATTGCCTTCGCCATCGAAGTACAAAATATGGGTAGCCAAACGGTCAATAAACCACCTATCATGCGAAATAACCAAAACACAACCGGCAAAATTCTCCAATCCTTCTTCTAATGCCCGCAATGTGTTAATATCAATATCGTTGGTTGGCTCATCGAGTAGGATGACGTTTCCTCCGTCTTTTAGCGTCAAGGCCAGATGCAAGCGATTGCGCTCTCCCCCGGAAAGGACTGCGGTCTTCTTTTGCTGATCCGTGCCGTTAAAATTAAAACGACTTAAATAAGCACGAGCATTGATGCTATAAGTACCGATTTCTACAAATTCATTGCCTTCAGATACGGTTTCATAGACGGTCTTCTCGGGGTCAATGGCACTATGGCTTTGATCGACATAGGACATACGGACGGTCTCTCCGATTCTGATTTCGCCGGCATCCGGTTTTTCTTCGCCCATCAGCATTTTGAATAACGTCGTCTTACCCACTCCATTGGGGCCGATGATGCCCACCACTGCGCTTCTAGGGACGGTAAATGAAAAATCCTTTAATAGCGTCCTGTCTCCAAAACCTTTGGTAACCTTATCGACTTCAATGACTACATCTCCCAGTCTCGGACCGGGTGGAATGTACAACTCCAATTTGGCTTCTTTTTGTTTGGCATCTTCACCGGCCATTTTTTCATAGGCATTTAGTCTGGCCTTGCCCTTTGCTTGGCGGGCCTTGGGGGTCATTCTTGCCCATTCCAATTCTTTTTTTAGATTTTTTTGGCGTTTGGACTCGTCTTTTTCTTCTTGCTCCAAACGTTTGGTTTTTTGCTCCAACCAAGACGAGTAATTCCCTTTCCACGGAATCCCTTCTCCCCTATCCAATTCCAAAATCCAACCGGCCACATTATCCAAAAAGTATCTATCGTGTGTCACGGCAATGACAGTACCTTGAAATTGTTGGAGATATTGCTCCAGCCACTGGACAGACTCTGCATCCAAGTGGTTGGTCGGTTCATCCAGCAACAAGATATCGGGCTTGGTCAAAAGCAATCTAGCCATCGCCACCCGTCTCTTTTCTCCGCCGGAAAGCACGCCTATTTTTTGGTCATAAGGGGGGCAATTTAGCGCATCATGGGCGATGTCGATTTTATTATCCAACTCCCACGCATTCAGGGCATCCAGCTTGTCCATCAATACACCTTGTTGGTCAATCAACTTCATCATCTCATCTTCATCCATCGGCTCCGCCAACTTAAGATTAATTTCTTCATAATCTCTTAGCACTTGGATGGTTTCTCCTACACCTTCTTCTAGTGTTTCACGCACTGTTTTTTCAGGGTCTAGCTTGGGTTCTTGCTCTAAGAAACCGATTTTATAATTTCCGTCAAATTCGATTTTCCCTTGGTAGTCATCATCCACACCGGCAATAATCCTCAACAAAGTGGATTTTCCGGCTCCATTGAGACCCAAGATTCCAATCTTCGCCCCATAGTAAAAAGAGAGCCAAATATTCTTTAAAACCTGCTTGTTCGGTGGATGAATCTTACCTACACCGGACATGGAGAAAATGATTTTTTCGTCTGCCATTTAGTTTTTTTTCTTGATAGTAAAATTTTGAGAGTGCAAAGGTACGAGAAAAAAGTGTATTCTTGATGATGGGTATCGCTTTGTTGGTGATGAGCTTTTGGGTCTTTGGTCTTTAGGGCGCGCCTGTGGCGCTTTTGGTCTTTGGCCTCGGTAGTGGTTTGTTCTTTACTTCACTGCTGGATACTTGACTTTTGTAGTTGAGAATGTGAAGGCGCACCGGATTTAGAAGGTTGAGTCGATAATTCATAGTTGAGTTCGCTCCGAAAAGTCGAGTTTTTGAAACCGTTGGG
>JALVCY010000422.1 GCA_027009605.1 Saprospiraceae bacterium | reverse complement strand
CCCACAACTAGTTGATTATCAGTGCTTTCAGTTGAACAGTTGAACAGTGAGTCCGCTCCGAAAAGTCCACTCTGCCAGAAATTAAAGCGATGAACAAAATTTTATTTGGTTTACCATATCCCGATAGCTCCTAAAATCCGCAAGTGGATATGTTTTTGGGGCAAAACAGAGCCACGGGGCATTTTTGCTTATGTTTTTTGCGAATCATTCACGGGGGTGGTAATTTCTTAGGGAATTATTGTTTTTATCAGGGTCAGATTTGCTTATTTACCTTATTTTACGACAGATTTTGAAAGGTATCAACATGACTATTCCGGAAGTCTTCGGTGCAACTTCTACCTAAAATGAAAAACTTTGTACAATGGGAAGCTCCTAACCTAGCTAAGTTACAAACTGAATATCCCTAAATACTTTTAGGTGATATTGCCCTGCATGTTTAATCCATTTTGCAGGCATTATTATAAAATTATAAATAAATTTCTTAATCCGAAACTTGGGTTTCAATCCTTTTACTATTTTCGAAAAGTGCTCTATAAGCATATTGTACAGGTTACTGGCTATTGCTGTAAGATATAAGAATACGGTGTTTTGGGACAACTTTGAAAATGGTAAATTTGCCCAGCCAAAGTCATTTTTTAAGACATCAAATGTACGTTCCATGTTGCCCCGTTGATTATAGAAATCTTTGGCTTCAAAAATATCCCTATCAATGTCATTGGTAAACATAACTGTATAGTCAAAGGCATCTCCAGTAAAAATATTAAGTTGCCCATTCTTGTTGGCTTTTCTTTTTACAATGAGCCGATAACTATTGAGCTCACTTTTTGAAGCTCTTTGCTCAAAAGGTGTAAAGGTTGTTTCGCCAAGCCAAATAGTCTCTCCCGTAGTGTCTTTAGCTTCCTTCCATTCCTTGACTTCTTTGAAGTATTTACCCACATAGTCTTCTCTGCTACCTATGTAAAAATAGGTAGTATGCTGCTCTACTAACTTTACAACCTCATATTGATAGGATGCTGCATCGGCTCGAAAATAATCAAATTTTTGAGATGGATTATGTTTCCTAAGTGCTTCGAAAGTCCGCCTTAATGTATCGACCTGACAAGATTTGGCATCACTATTACCACTCCTGTTTTCAACAGATAACAAATACTTTTCATTAAGTGTAACAACACCTGGCTGGTAGCCTGGATACTTTTTATATGTGAAAGCGGAATCTTTTTTCTCAGTGGGTATAATTGAATTATCATAATCAATCACTAATTTTTCTGAATCAAAAACACCTAATTTGTTGAGTACTTGGATACTCAATTCCATCAGTAGGCTATTGGGCGCAAGTCTATGCTCAACCTTTCCACGTGGTGTTTTGCATTTTATTTCTCCTTCGTCTAATTCCATCATCCTACGTAATACAGTATCCGAGCTAGTTATGTTAAAAAAAGGTACATCTTTTAACTGCTCACGCAAAACACTATTGATATCTTCAATAGCATCTCCTCCTGTAAAATAAATACTGAATAGACTGTAAAATATATCTCGCCAAGAATATTGGGCTTGAGGGGACAGTACGGGAAGATGGCTTTCGAAAAGTTCTCCAAATCCCAACTCATTGAGATGCTCAAAAACAAAATTAATGCCGCCAAAAGCGTTCAATTCAAATGATTTTAGTACCTTCATGTCGTTTTTTTTTCAACACCAAGATAGGTGATTTTTCTCAAACCGCAAAGTATTGTGTGTCAATATTTTACGATATTTTTCCCCTTAAACCTGCGGATTCTAGGAGCTATCGGGATGTGGTAAACAGAATAAAATTTTGTTCATCGCTTTAATTCCTAGCTAAGTGGACTTTTCGGAGCGGACTCAGCGTTCAACTGAATCCCATAACTAGTTGATTATCAGCACTTTCAGTTGAACAGTCGAACAAAAGCTCCAAACAGAATAAAATTTGGTAGTTTGTAACTATTTAGCCACCCGCTAATTTTTGTTAGAAAATGCCCTTTTTGCGCCTTTTTTTGCTAAAATTTTCTCACGTAGCCCGGTTACGCTTCAAAAATTGTAGCTTCAACATCCACAAAAATGCCTATTTTCTACCTAAAAATTGGGGCACCTAAACAGTTACGGTAGTTTTACAGCAGAATACTTTTAGGAGTAAACTCAACTTTTGGAAAGCTATGAATAAAATAAGCCCATAGCTCTATTGGAGTTATGGGTTTTTGTTTATTATATTCCAGAAAAAAGCCTTCCGACTGCTTCTTCGGGCGGGCTTGGAAAGCAGGCCATCCACCGATATTGCATTCGTTGCCGAAAAAAGCCATTCCATCGGAAAAAATCCGGCATAATATAAGATTATTTCAAAACACATCCCTATCGAAACAATCGTATCATCCAAAAAGATATTAACGGTTAATAACGGTTAATAACCGTTACAAACGGTTAGCTATGCTTGATTATCTGTTATGAGTCCTTTAGATAATTTGTCACTGGATGAATAAAAGTGTAGGTTTTGTTATTTGCTTGCGCAAAATATTGTTTTTTTTCAATTTTTTCTTTAACTTGTGCCCTGTTTAGGGGATGCAGAACTGCTACCCC
>JALVCY010000421.1 GCA_027009605.1 Saprospiraceae bacterium | reverse complement strand
AGAAGACGACTTGTCTTGGTAGGCTTTCGCTTCAGTTAATATAAAGAAAATTTGGCTATGCTGCTTTGGCGGTGTAGCTTTTTTTTGGTGGTTTCTTTTGTAGGTTTGTTTTCCCGCAGATATGCGCAGATTCGTTTCCCGCAGATATATGCAGATTTTTCTCATTCTAAGCCGCTCACCACTCACCACTCACTACTCATTTTTCCCGCAGATATACGCAGATTAAAACCCGCAGATATACGCAGATTTGTTTTTTAGATTTTCGTCCTTCCTTCCTTCTTACTTGATAGGTTTCAACTTTCTCAACTAGCGAAGCTTGCGAGCGAATCAACTTCTTCAACTTTCTCAACTAAAAACCCAAACAAAAACCCAAATCGTCTCAACCTGCGAAGCACTCAACCCGAAGTCCGAATCCACGATAGTAATCGGGACGAGTCTCAACCTAGAGAGCCGAAGGCGAACGTCTCAACTTCTTCAACTAGCGAAGCTTGCGAGCGAATCAACTAGTGAAGCGAATCAACTTCTTCAAATCTTTCTTGGGATTCCTTCGACCATCTAATACACCAAAATTCCGAAGATTAATGAACCGAAGCCTTTTTTGCCTTTGCATATTCCTTATACATTTTCAGCAGTAGCACATAAAAGGTTGTCCAGAACAGACCCAAGGACAAGCCGCCAATCACATCACTCATCCAATGGACATCTAAATAGACCCGACTAAATCCAATAGACAGAAAAACCAACACATTGAGCAGGATAAATAGCCGTCTCAGAAGAAGATTCTTGATTTCTCCTTTCAAAGAAAAAAGGTAACTGTTTAGGTGCTCCTATTTTAGGGCAAAAAATAGGCATTTTTGTGGATGTTGAAGCTACAATTTTTGATGCGTAGCTGGGCTACGTGAGAAAATTTTAGCAAAAACAGGCGCAAAAAGGGCATTTTTTAACCAAAATAGTGGGTACCTAAACAGTTACGAAAAAAGAAGCATGGAGAAAAATACCGCTGCCATCGTCGAATGTCCACTAGGAAAACTATATTCCGGGACTTGTAAAAGCGCATTTGTCGGCCTAGCTCGCTTCACGATTAACTTGATAGTCTCAAAGGATGCCAACCCCGAGCCCAAGCTAATACCCAACAACACCGCCCGATAACGATGCCCACTCCACCACAAATAAACAAATAACACCGCCGACATCGTCAATAAGACCACCGGACTAATCACATTTGTGATAAAAATCATCACCTTGTTCAGCGAAGGATTCCAAAGCGTTGTCATGTAATGATTGACCCAAACGTCCACTTGCGTGACAAATTCATGATTGACCACATCTTCCGCCATTTTTGCGAAAGCATACAACACCAATAAATTGAGAAACAAGGTGTATAAGTGAAATCGCTCAAATATCGCATGCCGCTTAGCAATAAACCGATATAAGGCCACTAAACCTATAGAAAAAATAAACGCTCCGATCAAAAAGAGACTGATTGTCCAAGCCCCTAATTGAATATCGTAGTCAAAGAGTTGGTTCATACTTGCTGTTCGATTGTTGATTAACTTTCCAAAAGTTTCAAACTTTTGGAAAGTTAAGTTTCAAACTTTTGGAAAGTTAAGTCCGGCTTTTAACGCTCCATCTTACTATCCAAAACCACTAAAGGACAAATCATCTCTTCTAAAGAAATTCCGCCATGCTGAAAAGTATTGCGGAAGTAATTATTAAACTTATTGTAGTTGTTTGGATACAAGAAATAAAAGTCTTCTATCGCAAAGACGAAGCTAGAGCTGATATTGGGGGTCGGTAAGCCCACATCCGCCGGTTTTCTAACGGCTAAGACATCTTTGGATTCGTACCGGAGATTTCGACCGGCCTTGTAACGTAGATTGGTGGTGGTTTCTTTGTCACCGATAATTCTGGATGGCTTTTTGACACGAATCGTACCGTGGTCGGTGGCAATGATTAAGCGAAGATTTTTGTTGGCCACTTTCTGCAAGGTCGCCCAAAGTGGCGAATGCAAAAACCAAGACCGAGTCAAAGACCGATAGGCTTTTTCGTCACCGGCCAATTCTTTTAGCACTTCCATTTCCGTACGGGCATGGGATAGCATATCAATAAAATTATAGACAATGACCGTCAAATCATTATCCAAATAATTATGTGCATTATCCACCAATTGCTTCGCCTTTTTTACGGAAGTGACCTTGATATATTCCAACTTGATGTCCCGGCGGATGATTCTTTTGACCTGATTTTCCAAGAGCTTGTCTTCAAAGTTATTTTTGCCGCCTTCATCGGCATCATTCTTCCAGTATTCCCGGTGGTGCTTGGCAATATCTCCCGGCATCATGCCCGCAAATATGGCATTCCGGCTGTACTGCGTCGTCGTCGGTAAGATACTGCAAAAGGTCTCTTCTTTGATGACATTAAACCTTTCGGCAATGATAGGCTCGATGATTTTCCATTGGTCATAGCGCAAATTATCCAATAAGACCATAATGGTCGGTATGCCTTCCTGCATATTGGGAAACACCATATCCCGCATCAAATCAGGAGACATGACCGGGCGGTCTTCTTTGGGGCCGCGATGCCAGTCGATGTAATTTTTGACGATAAACTTAGAAAAAGCAGCATTGGCTTCCGACTTTTGAGTCGCCAAGATGTCCCCCATATTGTGGGAATTAGAAGCGTCAATTTTTAACTCCCAACTCACAATCTCCTTATAGACATCCACCCATTCATCAAAAGATAGGCCGCTATTGATTCGCATAAAAATATTACGAAATTCTTGCTGATAGCCCATGGAAGTCTTTTCTCTGACCAGGCGATTTTTTTCTACAATCCGTTTTAGCGTAAGCAAAATCTGGTTAGGATTGACCGGTTTGATGAGATAATCCGAAATTTGAGCGCCAATTGCTTCTTCCATCACATTTTCCGCTTCATTTTTGGTAATCATGACGATGGGGACGGTAGGATTTTTCATTTTTAGCTTGGGCAAAGTCTCCAGACCCGTCATGCCGGGCATCGACTCATCCAAGAAAATAATATCAATATCCGGATTCTCTTCGAGTTCTTCGATGGCATCATAGCCGTTGGATGCGGCGATTAGTTCATAGCCTTTGGATTCTAGGAAGAGAAAATGGGGTTTTAACAGGTCAATCTCATCATCGACCCAAAGTATTTTGGCAAGACTCATTTGGATTATTTTGTGGTGGATTACGAAAGTAAAACACGTAAATTGAAAAATTGATGCGTAAAATTACGAACTTTGTGGCTTCTGAACGCCAATTAGGAGCGTCATATTTTTGACTATGATAAGAAAAAAGATTTTTAATGACCCGGTTTATGGATTTATCGAAATTCCTTACGGAATTATCTTTGAATTAGTAGATCATCCTTATTTCCAGCGGTTGAGACGGATTCGGCAGTTGGGATTAACCAATATGGTCTATCCGGGGGCCAATCATACCCGTTTTCAGCATGCGCTGGGGGCATATTATTTGATGTCCAAAGCGGTGCGAGCTTTGCGGAGTAAAGGGGTGGAGATTACCGATGCCGAAGAAGAAGCCGTAGGTATTGCTATTTTGCTACATGATATTGGTCATGGGCCACAAAGTCACGCCTTGGAGCATTCGATTGTTGATTTTAGTCATGAAGACCTTTCGATGCTCTTTATGGAGCGATTGAATGATGAGTTTTCGGGTCAATTATCCTTGGCCATAGAGATTTTTAAGGATGCTTACGCCAAAAAATTCCTGTACCAATTGGTCTCCGGTCAATTAGACATGGATCGGATGGATTATCTAAATCGAGACAGCTATTTTACGGGAGTCATCGAAGGGCGAATCGGGTATGGACGCATCATCAAGATGCTGGATGTCCGTGATAATGAGCTGGTTATAGAAGAAAAAGGCATTTATTCGATAGAGCAGTTTTTGGCCGCAAGGCGCATCATGTACTGGCAGGTCTATTTGCATAAAACGGCTTTGTCTGCGGAGTTAATGATGATACAGGCCTTTAAGCGAGCGAAGATGCTTGCGCAAAAAGGGGTAAAATTTCCTATTTCAACCCCTTTGAGTCAACTCTTGGAAAAGAATGTAGATTTGGCGGAAGCCCAAAAAAATCCAAAGTGGTTGGATTTATTTGCAAAATTGGATGATTGTGACATTCAAATGGCGATAAAAATCTTTGCAGAAAGCGATGATTTCGTGCTAAGTTACCTAACAATGAGCTTACAAAACCGGAAATTATTCAGATTAGAGTACCAAAAGTCCTCTTTTCAAAAAAAATATACCGACCAAATAAAAATAAATCTACAAGATAAAATCAAGGGTCTAACCAAAGAAAATTTGGAATTATTGGTGTTTGACGGAATACAAACTAACATTTCGTATAATCCTTTGAAAGAAATCAACATTTTATTTAAGGATAACAGGGTGAGTCCCTTGTCCCAATTTGCGGATTATGAGCTGGGAACCAGGCAGATAAAAAAATATTATATTTGTTATCCAAAAATAAAACCTTAACTTTGCAAACGAAATAGGAAAAGATTCGTATCTTTGCCAAGTTTCAAACCTATTAAACCAACTTTGAAACAAATTTTTTATTCTTAACTTAAACGCTTCCGACTATGAAGAGAGTTAATTTTTTACTCGCCGTTATTATGTTTTTTTCTGTAGCAGCATTTGCTCAGACGGGTCCTGGATCTGATATGCCTGTTGAAAGAGAGCCAGGCAGTTGTTATGCCAAATGTTTGATTCAAGACGAATATGAGACTCAAACAGAAAAGATAATGACCAAAGCTGAAGATGTTCGTTATGAAGTAGTTCCTGCTGAATACGAAACAACTACAGAAACAGTACAGAAAAAAGCTGCATCTGCAAGATACTATGCTGTACCTGCTGAATTTTCAACTGAAAAAGTATCTTACGTTGCTAAAGCTGCTGCTACACGTTTAGTGGCTGTACCTGCTACTTTTGAGACGACTACTGAAAGAGTGATGGTTCGCCCAGAATACAAGCGTATCGAAACTATCCCCGCTACTTACGAAACTGTCACCGAAAGAGTGATGGTAAAGCCTGAGTACAAGCGTATCATTCCTGTACCTGCTGAATACGAAACAGTTACCGAATCTTACGTAATTGAGCCAGAATCTAAGCGTATCCAGTTGTTAACTCCTAAGTATGAGACTCATACTGAAACTATCGAAGTGAAGCCAGCTTCTACTAAGTGGGTTAAAAAACGCGGTAACAAGCAATGTCTTTCTGAAGATCCTGATGATTGTTTAGTTTGGTGTTTGGTTGAAGTGCCTGCTCAAAGCAGAACAATCACTAAGCGTGTAAACGTGGGTTGTGCCGGAGGTGACGGAACTCCTAACTCCAACTGTATCAAAGAAGTAGTCATCCCTGCCAAAATGGGGACTCGTACTCATAGAGTAGTGAAGACACCTCCTACTACACGCGAAGAAGTTATTCCTGCTGTGTATAAAAACATCACAAAGAGAGTCGTTAAAACTCCTGCTACGACTAGAGAAGTAGTTGTTCCTGCTGAATACAAAGACATTAAGGTTAAGAGAATCAAAACTCCTGCTACCGTCAGAGAAGAAGTTATTCCTGAGCAAACTGCGACTTACAAAAGAACCATTGTTTCTAAGCCAGCAACTGTCAGAGAAGAAACTATCCCTGCTCAGTCTGCTACTTTGACTCACAAAGTTGTTAAGACTCCTGCTTCTACCCGTACGGTTACTATTCCTGCTGAATACACTACTATCACAAGACGTGTATTGGTTAAGAAAGGTGGCTTCACAGAATGGAAGAAAGTCCTTTGTAACAGTGAAATCACTAACTATACTATCCGCCAAATCCAAAAAGCTTTGATGGATAGAGGTTATAACGTCGGCCCAGCCGGTGCTGATAACGTAATGGGGGCTGACACGAAGTCTGCTTTGGTTAAATTCCAAAAAGATAATGGTCTTCCTATCGGAAGCCTTGACTTCAAAACTTTGAAAGCACTTGGTGTTAAGTATTAATCCTTGCGGTTAATATAACCAGATATAAAAAGCCCCGCTTCCTTGGAAGCGGGGCTTTTTTTGTGGTGAACAATTTCGCTTGGATTCTTTTTTAGATTATTTTAGGCAATATGTGGGCGCAGTCGGAGTTTGTCCCCATTTGACCCTTTTCGATAATTTGTAATGAGAGTAAGTTTCTAGGAAAAAATGCGGCTAAAGCCGGTCTCCTGCTTAGCTTTGGTTCGTCAGCTAAAGCAGACGGTAAAAGCTAAAGCAGACGGTAAAAGCAAAGAAAATGAAATTAAAGAGATACCCGGAATCCGAGTTTGTACCTGTTTTACCGTTGGTTTTAACCAACGGACTAGAAGCAAGCCCCAAAGGGGCTTTAGCCCCATTGATTGACTAAACAAAAATAGAAAAAATGCGGCTAAAGCCGGTCTCCCGCTTAGCTTTGGTCCGTCAGCTAAAGCAGACGGTAAAAGCTAAAGCAGACTGTAAAAGCAAAGAAAATGAAATTAAAGAGATACCCGGAATCCGAGTTTGTACCTGTTTTACCGTTGGTTTTAACCAACGGACTAGAAGCAAACCCCAAAGGGGCTTTAGCCCCATTGATTGACTAAACAAAAATAGAAAAAATGCGGCTAAAGTCAAGTAAGACTTTTTGGGCACAACTTGCTCCGTTTTTAGAGGCGTAGCTTGCTCCGTTTTATCCAACACTAAGAAAAAGAGCGGATGATTTCTCTAAATTCATTCAGAATCATAGCCGTGGCTCCCCAGACCACTTTGTTTGCAAGAGCAAAATAGGGAACAGATTTTAGTGTTACGCCTCGTACATTGATGTCTGTGCGTTGAATTATAGAATCATCAAGCATATCTGCAATGGGGATTTCCAGTAATTCTTGGACTTCTTCGGGTTGAGTAGTAAATGTAGGTGTTTGCTCAACATAACCGACAAAGGGATAAATCAAAAAGTTGCTGACGGCAACAAAAACGGTTGATAGCGAAGCTAGTGGCTGGATAGACTCCATGGGCACTCCAATTTCTTCATAGGTCTCTCGAATGGCTGTTTGCTTTAAGCCTTCATTTTCTTCTTGTTTTCCGCCGGGCAAGCTAATTTGATATTGGTGTGGGTCCTTTGGGTGACCTTGCCTTTGGATGAGCGCAAAATAGATTTTCTCATTTTTAGGGTACAATAAAATCATCACGCCCGCCGACTTGGGTGGATTTGCATGATTAAAGTCAAACTTGCGCCCGAATTGAGCCATTTTCTTATGCGCCACTTGACCGGGCAACGGTTGGTTCGTTGCTTGTTGAAGCGCTAGTATGAATTCTGAAAAGTTCAGATTTTTTTTATTTAAAATCAGTAGCCTATCCGATTAGTTAATGCTTCATTCTCTTTCTCATCTTTTTAGGAAACAGCTTGCTTTTAGACTTGGAGCGTTTATATTCTCCCTTCCGATTGGTTTTGGGTTTTAGGTTTTCTGTAGCGGGACAACCGCTTTTTCGATGGCAGCTAGCCAAAGAAAGCCAAGTCACCAAAAGGACGAAAGGAAAAAAGATAAAATGCTTCTTCATTAGAGCTTGCTTTAAGATGATACGCCTAAAGCGTTTTTTTGATGTAATCTTCCAAAGCCATGGTCATAGACCGATACTTAGGAGTAGGGGCACTAATATTGATAAAGAGCCCTTTGCTCTCAGCTGCTGCCTTTGTTTTTTCACCATAGGTCGCAATCCGCGTTTTACCTTGGGTGAAATCCGGAAAATTCTCATATAGAGACTCCAGCTCTAATGGGCTATAAAAGACCAGTACATCATAAAATATGTCTCTCAGGTCAGACAAATCACTAGCTACTGACTTGTACATCATACTTTCTTGCAGCGGGATATCCAATTTTTTAAAATAATTGGGAACGATGTCAGAAGTTATATTTGACTTTGGGAAAAGAAATTTTTCACCCTTGTGGCGAATAATATATTTCTCAACATCTTGGATACTGCGCTCCCCGGCAAAGACCTTTCTTTTCCGAAATTTGATGAATTTCTTCAAATAATTGGCGACGGCTTCTGATGAGCAAAAATATTTCCATTCGGGATCAACTTTCAAGCGCATTTCTTCGACCAGACGAAAGAAGTTCTCAATAGCCTTACGACTCAAAAAGACAAATGCCGAAAACTGATCAATATAGACGCGCTGTTCTCTAAACTCTTTGGCGCTCAAACCTTCTACATGTATGAAGGGTCTATAGTCTATTTTTAGGGAATATTGCTTTTCCAAGTCAAGATACGGATTACCCCTAGAAGGAACAGGTTGGGAAATGAGTATGGTTTTGACCGGTAAATAGGCTTCCGTAATCGAAGTTTTTGATTTCTTCGTTGTCATTCATTCTTATTTTTATGATAGATTTCTTTTTTGTCAGCAAAAAACAATCCAAAAATCCATCTTCAATGTAAAAGACTCACCCCTTATGAAAAAGAACAAACTTTGCAATAACCAGTACCGGGGCGATTTCTAGGGTGCAAAGATACATAAAAAAATTAAATTTGTTTCGTAAAACTTGTTGGGACGCACTTGATGTACCTATTAAATAGCGGTACAGGTTAAAAAGAAGAATCAGGCCTATCGCCCCATAGATGACCGGTAATCTTGTTGTTTCGGGGCCATAAACCAGAATCCAATTCACAGGAAAGAGGATTAAGCCCGTTATACTGTTGAAAACGCCTATTAGGAAGCTATATTTTATGGTGTCCTTCCCAATTGGAAAGACCCAGCCTAAAAACCTTAGAACCAGATGCTTGGCAATAATTAACATCGCAACAGCTAGCGTAATCAGAAACCATTCCCTAAATTCAGTATTTTCTATCCACTCAAATTGCTTCGCCACTATAAATATAAACAGCCCTAAATTAAGCAAGAAAAATAAATAAAGCCCAAAGCCTACGGGAAATCTCATCGTCCCATAGTTCCGAAATAAGATATTAAACGGCCCGGAGCCCGTCAACGAACGGTAAAAGTTAGCGACGGTATGCCGTCCGAAAGGCATGATTAGTGCAAGCAGCGTTAATAAACCGGCAAAAATCCAAAAAGTAAAACCACCTACTTTCCAGCCTTTCTTTAACAGATTCGGATCATTGAAGACTTGGGGATGCTCCTCAACGGGAATGGCGCCCTTGCGATTAATATCGAATGGGTTGGTAGGGGCTTCGTGTTTTGCGGTGTCAGCCTGTATTGGTTTTTCTTTGATTCGTTGCTTTAATTCAAATGGATTGGTGGTCGTATTCGCTTGCGCAAAAGCGGAAACTCCGCTACTGACTATAACAATGGCCAACAAAGAAATAAATAGTATCCTCTGAATCATAGCGCAAAATTATACATTTTTGCAATATGTTTTCTTTTTTTTCGCATTTATCCACAATATAGAAGCTGAGAAAGTTGAATTGCTCGCAGGCTTCGCTAATTGATGAGTTGCTTCGTTGGCTAGGGCTAGCTAGTTGAACGGGTTTAATAGCTTTTTGGTTCTTTGACAAATCCCGTGAAAAATGAGTATTTCCAAGATTAATGCAAAATATTTAAATCCATAAAGTCCCCATTTCCAATGTTACCATGCTAACACAAATCGTATGAAAAAAATTATATATTTCGGTTGGGCGCAGTCGGGTTTTGTCCCCTATATTTCGATAAATAACAAACTGATTTAACATAAAAAATTAGAATAAATCTTGATTGTAAAAAAAAAGAATCA
>JALVCY010000420.1 GCA_027009605.1 Saprospiraceae bacterium | reverse complement strand
CAAGCTTCGCTAGTTGATTCGCTCGCAGGCTTCGCTAGTTGATTCGCTGCGCTAGTTGAGAGATTTGGGTTTTTGATTGGGATTTTACTTTATCATTCGATATTTGGCAGTTACAAAGATGCCGCACCTATGGCGCTCGATCCATTTTGATTGTTCTGTTCTGTATTTGATATAGTTGTAAGATTTTTTAGCTGCCTAGCCGTTATACCGTTAGTTGCCTTCGGCGTTCAATTTGTGCTTCGCACGTTCAATTTGCCCTTCGGGCGTTCATTTGCCTTCGGCGTTCAAGGAGTACGCGCTCTTGGCTGCCTAGCCGCTATACCGTTACACCGCTACACCGTTATACCGTTACACCGCTACACCGTTATACCGTTACACCGTTATACCGTTACACCGTTACACCGTTACACCGTTATACCGTTATACCGCTACACCGTTCATTGCCTTTAATTAATTAGAATCTAGCGCCGAATGGCCTCAACCGGATCCAATCGAGAAGCCGAATAAGCCGGAATAAAACCCGCCAAGACACCCACAAGCGCCGATATGCCAATACCCCAAACCACATTGTCCCAAGACAAATAGATATGGTATTCAAATGCTTTGGAGATAAAAATGACAATGACACGGACAAAAGCCAAGCCCAATATCCCGCCTAAAACACTCAAGACTACAGATTCCACCAAAAACTCCAACAAAATAAACCAACGCTTGGCCCCCAACGCTTTTTTGACCCCGATAATACTCGTTCGCTCTTTGACCGAGACAAACATAATATTGGCAATAGATACCATCCCCACCAACATCGCAAATCCACCAATGATAAATCCGGCTATATTCAAAGCCCCAAAAACACCGGAAAGCATGTTGGCTATCATCGTCATGTTGTTTAGAGAAAAATTATCTTCTTCCTTGGGACGAATATGCCGAATCGAGCGCAAGGCCACGGTTAGTTCACCCTTCAAATCATCCAAACTCACTCCATCTTTGGCCTTGACCATCAGGTTGCCACCACCAAAGAAAAAACGGGTATTCAGATTGGCGACATGCGCAGCCAACGGCATCGACAACAATATCACCTCATCATAATTCATAATGCTCAAGATCTCATTGCCCTTTTTCTCAATCACTCCAATGACCCGCAATTTGGCGCCTTTATACTTAAATTCTCGCCCGATAGGATCCAAACTCCCAAACAAAGATTCCGCCACATCATGCCCGATGACCGCCATATTCGCTCCGGCATGATACTCAGAATACGAATAAAACCGCCCTTTCTCAAAAGCCAAGCTAAACAAATCCGCATACTTATCCGTCACCGCAACCAGTGGCACATCTTGGATGTATTTATCCCTGTATTTAACCGTTTTTCGACCTAGATAAATACTGTAAGCCACACTTTCTGCATTGTGTACCCGGTCTTTCAAATATTTGTAATCTCGAAAGGAGGGGTTCGGCCGGCGCATATACTTCCAAAACTTAGAATTATCCATCTGCATCCAAGGCAGCTTAGTCACATAAACGACATCGTTGCCCAAGGTCTCCAAACTCCCCTTTACATTGTCTTCCAACGAGTCCACCGACGCAAAGACCGCAATAATACAAAAAATACCCACAGATATCCCCAGCAAAGACAGCGTCGTCCTAAGCTTATTGGAGGCCAACTGAAAAAAGGCCTGTCGTACCGCTTCCCATGCTATTTTGAATAACTGCATATAGATTTATTTGTCGATAATTTCATAAGGCATCCGCATTTGAATACCTTTTATTTCTTTGAGCTCTTTCAACTCTTCATAAACCGGGGCAAAGTCGCCTAATTCATCCTTAATGATTTCTGCTTTGAGTGAAGCGGTCACTTCTTTTCCTGTCAGCCTTTCTACAAGTCGCTGGATTTGGGTTTTGACCTTGGGATATTCTACCACTTTCAGGTCTTCGATACCCGCTTTGGCTTTCGCTTCCGCAATCGCATCATCCAAGTCTCCGAATTCATCAATCAAGCCTATCGACTTCGCATCCGTCCCCGTCCACACACGCCCTTGAGCAATCGCATGTACAGAGTCCACAGATAGCCCCCTTCCGGCCGATACTCTTGCGAGAAAAGTGGCATACATCGAATCTATCATGGTTTGAAACATCACCGCTTGTTGACCCACAATCGGGTGATAACCATTAATCGGAGCCGCATTCACATTGGTTTTTACGGTATCGTAGTAGATGCCGAGCTTATCGTTCATCAACTTAGCCGTATTGGGAATCATTGCAAAGACCCCAATAGAGCCGGTAATGGTATTGGGTTCTGCATAGATTTTGTCCGTACCGGCCAGTATATAGTATCCGCCCGAAGCCGCTACATCGCCCATCGAAGCAATCACCGGAATCCCTTTTGCTTTGATCAATTCAATTTCCCGCCAGATATTTTCGGAAGCCATGGCACTTCCTCCGCCGGAGTTCACCCGCAAAACAAGGGCTTTGACCTTTTTGTCCTTTCGTATTTTTCGTAAGATTTTCACATATTGTTTGTCTCCGATTTGGCCGGAACCGCCTTTACCATCGACAATCGAACCTTCCGCATAGACAATAGCTATTTTATCTTTTCCTTTGCCCTTCCATTTGACATCCTTGGCATAATCAGCCATCGAAACAAACGGAATCTTTTTCTTCGGCTTGACAGACAGCCTTGCCCTTAAATTAGCCTGCAATTGGTCATCATAAAACAAAGAATCCACCAAGCCCATTTGCAGTGCTTGCGAGGCCTGTTTTAGCGAAAGCGTATCCGCCACCTGACGCAATTCTTGATTAGACATATTTCTGGACTTGGCGATATCATCAATAAACACATCATACAATCCGGCCAAATACCGGCGCACCTGCAACTTACTCGGCTCACTCATCTGCGTATATCTGAATGGCTCTGTTGCGCTCTTAAATTTACCGGCATAAAACACCTGCGCATCAACGCCCAATTTATTCATGGCTTCTTTATAAAAAGCTTTCATACTGGAAAACCCCCGAAACTCAACATTGCCCAAAGGATTCAAATAGACCCCGTCGGCAACAGATGCCAAGTAATAAGCGCTTTGAGCAAAATACTTGTCATAAGCCACCACAAACTTACCGGACTCCTTAAAATCCAATAATGCGCGCCGAAGCCGTGATTTGGTCGCACTCCCGTTTGGTGAAAACAATCCGGTCAAAAGTATGCCTTCTATTTTAGCATCATTTTTAGCATGCTCGATGGCTTTCACCATATCTTCCAAGCCGAGTACAGATTCATCTTCCAATTTGAAAGTCAAGGCGGAGCCTTCCTTGACGTTATTAGTCCTTTCGGGAATAGGACTGCTCATGTCCAATTTTAGGATAGAGCCTTTTTTGATGACCATTTTGTCGCTACCGCCGGAAGCTAAGCCAACAATCAAGAAGAAAACAAAAATAGCAACAATGGCCAAGATAAAGCCTACCGCTGCCGCCAAAGTTGATTTCAGAAAAAAGTTTTTCATATTGTATATTGTGTTTTTTTGGTTCAACCAAACAAATAAGGCCAAACGCCTTCGAGACACAAATGTAATTAAATAGCCAATGAAGCGCTTCTTTTTTTCGATTAAAGCCCTTTTATTAGGGATAAGTGGTAGAAAATATATCGTATGTAAAAAAATGTCATTATTATACGGCCAATTCATTGATTTTTACCCGCAAGGGGGCTACTTTTGGAATCTCTCAGGTTAACCGCAGCTTCCCAAGAGCAAACAACAAACCAAGCACTCCAACAAATTAAGTCTTCTTCACCCTGCGCCAAATGAACAAATGGACATACAAAAAGACTTAATCGTGCTAGAAAACAGACAACCGATGACAAACAGTATTAAGCTGCTTTTCAGCCTATTTTTTTGGGTCTTTGCCACGCAGAGCCTTTTGGCTCAACTCAACGTAATCGGAGCCGGCGGGACTTCCTTCTCTCCTGAAGAACTCATTTCTAACGTTTTCCTTGGCGAAGGCGTGACAGTTACCAACGTCACCTATAAGGGCGCTGCCACTCAAGTTGGTTACTTCAATGGCGCTGCCGGAGACATTGGCTTGGATCGGGGTATTGTCATGACCACCGGACGTGCTGACAAGGTCGTCGGGCCGTCTTCCGACAATCCTTCTTACATGGCCATGACCAATGTAAGTGACCCGGACTTAAAAAAAATTGGTGAAGAAATCCAACCCGGAGCAGATGTCAAGGATGTCGCCATTTACGAAATAACCTTTATTCCCGCTGCCGACACACTTCGGTTTCGCTATGTTTTTGCTTCCGAAGAATATCCCGAATACGTATGTACTCAGTACAATGATGTCTTTGGTTTCTTTATCTCCGGTCCGGGGATTAACGGCTCTTTCTCCAACAATTCAAAAAATATTGCTTTAATTCCGGATCCTGCAGACCCTTCCGGCTATAGCTTCACAACCAATTATGTATCCATCAGCAACGTCAACAATGGCAATGGAACCAACACTTGCACCCCCAGCTACCCACAATATTACAATGACAATAGCAACGGTCTAAATCTTAGTTATGATGGATTCACCAATGTTTTTACAGCGCAAGCCATCGTCCAACCTTGCCAAACTTACCATATCAAATTAGCCGTTGCGGATTTGGGAGATGAGATTTTAGACACGGGTGTATTTTTAGAAGCTAAAAGTTTTGGTACCGGTTCGATTGTCGCCAACTTAAATACGATAAGCGTAGATGGTACCATCGTTGAAGGTTGCTCGGGCGCCACTTTGGAATTTGAGACCCAACAGCCCACGGCAATGGATTTAGCCTTGGAATATCACTTTCTTGGTACGGCCACCCATCCGGATGACTATACCATGACCAAAGACGGAGCGGATTTTTCGGATGGAGACCCTTTGATTATTCCCGCCGGAGACAGCTCTGTATCTGTAGATGTGTTTGCAGCCATTGACGGCCTTGCGGAAAATGGAGAATACATTGCCATTAGTATCCAAAAAGATATTTGCACGGTGGACACGGTATATATTCCTATCAAGGACAATGTTTTGGTCTCTCCTGACCTTGGTCAAGATACTTCCATTTGCTCCAATCCCAATCATGCCATCCTTCATCTAGACGGAAAGTTGGATGTTCCTGAGCCCGTGGCACCGACCTTTACTTATACAGGAAACGACAAAATCTCCAATGACGACCCACCGGTCAATGCGCCTCTTAATGTGTTTGGGGTTCAACCGATTAAGATGGCTCCCGGTGTCATCCGGAGTGTCTGCGTCAAGCTTTCGCACAAATATGATGCGGATGTGGATTTATTCTTATTTTCACCCAATAATACTCCGTTGCTTTTATCTTCCGATAATGGCAATAATTCCCGGGGCATGGATGTCTGCTTCAAGCCTACAGCGACGGCACCGGTCACTAGTATTTTGGACACTCTAAAGGCTATTTTTCCACCGAACGGAGTCGTTGATTTTGCGCACAAGGACAACCTTTACTTCAAAGGGGATTTTTTGCCGGAAGGTAATTTTAGCGATTTTTGGACGGGGGGAACTCCTTCGCAGACCAATGGACAATGGCGCTTGATGGTTTTTGACGACCAAGGTAGTAATTGGGGAGACGGCGCCACCGGCAATCTAAAAGAGTGGTCAATCACTTTTGAACCCACGTTCAAATTAACATATCAATGGGAAAATTCTGACGACCTTTCTTGCTTGGATTGCCCCGACCCGGATTTGACTTTGCCGGATCAAACCACGACTTATACGCTCACCGTTCATGACTCTTACGGCTGTAGTGTACAGGATAGCATTACGGTTTTTGTACAAGACTCCTTGGAAGCGCCAAGTATTGATTGTCAACTAGTTGGAGCCAATTATATCACTTTTTCTTGGACTGCTGTTGCCGGAGCCACCGCCTATGAAATCAATATTGACGGCAACGGCTGGCAACCTGTCGGCAACCTGTTGACCTACACGCAAAATGGATTATCGGTCAACCAAACCGTAACGATTCAAGTCCGTGCCATCGGCAATTGCCCCGCCAAAATTGGCACGCACCAATGCACCACATTGGATTGTCAGACACCATCCATCACGGCCGTTGTCACGCCGGCGCATTGCCACGGCAACTCAGACGGCGAAATTGCTATCACAGCATCCGGAGTCTATCCTCCATACACTTACACGCTCTCCGCAAATACAAATAATACAGGAATTTTTGACAATCTAGCTGCCGGTACTCACCAAATTATTATAACCGACAATATTGGATGTACCTACCCTTATGACACGCTAGTGACAGAGCCCGCTTTGGTTTCTGCTACAGCACTGGAAACTCAATCGGTTGATTGTTTTGGAGATTTCTCCGGAGCAGGCGCCATTGTAGTTTCTGGTGGAGTGTGGCCTTACAGTTTTTCGCTCAATGGTGGTAGTGATTCGCTCATTACGCAAGTAGCGGCCGGTAGCTATCCTTATATTGTCACAGATAATCATGGCTGTACCGCCAACGGGGATTTAATCATTACCCAAAACCCAAAAATTCAATTCCAAACCCAAACCACTGACCTGTCTTGTTTTGAATCCGCCGACGGACAGATTATGATTACGAATTTAACCGGTGGCTCCCCCGGCTATCAGTTCCAATGGGATGATGACCAAAACCAAACGACACCCGGTGCTCAAAACTTAGAGGCAGGTACTTATGCCGTGACGGTTACAGATGCTTTAGGTTGTACGGCTTCCGCCAACAATATGACCCTAAATCAGCCTGCTGAAATTACCGCCACTGCGCAGACAACCGATGCCGTATGTGGTGGTGCGCCCGGTACAGCAACAATAATAGCAGAGGGCGGTGTCGGTAATTATTCCTACAATTGGAGTGATACCGGAGCCGGATCTAAGCAAAGGAATGACTTGGTTGCCGGTTTGTACCAAGTCACCATCACAGACCAAAATAACTGTACGGGCTTGGTTTCTTTTGACATCCAAGCGCCCAGCGATATGGTCTTGACCATGAACAAGACCGACGTGGATTGTAACGGCAATAATTCGGGCAGTGCTTCGGTTGCAGTTTCAGGCGGTACGGCTCCCTATACCTACCAATGGAACGACGCCCTACTCCAAACCAATAAAACCGCCATCAGCCTTCCGGCCAATGTTTACAAAGTAGTCGTCACAGACTTCAAACAATGTGTCCAAAGCAATACCATTGAAGTCAACGAACCTACCGAATTGGTTGTTGACACCATTGTGCAGTCTATTTCTTGTTTTGGTGCAAGCAATGGAGCGATTACTACTGCTGTTTCTGGCGGTACACCTCCTTATACTTACGAATATACCTTGCCGGACTTGACCCAAAAAACAACCCCCAATTTAGAAAACATCCCGGCCGGTACTTACCAATTAAAAGTAACAGATGCCCATGCTTGCCAAGTGGATTTGACTATTGTGGTCTCTCAACCGGCTCCGGTCACCTTGAGTTTTACCAATTCTGACTCTATCTGTTTTGGTGCGCAATCCGGTTTTACGCAAGTGAATGTCACCGGTGGAACGGCGCCTTACACTTACCTTTGGGACAATGCCGGGACGACTCAAAAAATCGAAAATCTTGCCGCCAATACTTATACCATCACCGTTACCGATGCCGCCGGATGTACCTATAGTGACCAAACAACCATCGCTCAGCATAACGAATTTACGGCACAGTTGACCCAAACGCCGGCGCTTTGTCACGATGCCACCAATGGAGCGGCTTCCGTTCAGACTATCTTGATTAATGGAGCCACTCAACCAACGAATAACTATCAATTCGCATGGAATACCACACCGGCACAAACCAATTATGATGCCTACCAATTGACCGGTGGACAATCCTACCAAGTAACCATTACGGACAAAATAACAGGTTGTACTATTACAAATTCTATTCAGATAGGCAATCCCGAAGCCCTTGCGGGAAAAATAGTCCAAGTCCAAGATGTGACCTGCAAAAGTTTGGCAGACGGCACAGCAGAAGTGACCGGTATCGGGGGCACGCCGGATTATTCCTACCAATGGGATGCTGCCGCTAATAACCAGACAACGGCCACCGCCACTCAATTAGCGAAAGGCCATTACGCTGTAGAAATAACAGACGCAAATGGTTGTAAATCAAGCATTAACGTAGATATTAATGAGCCCAACCCCTTGCAAATTGATTTAGTGACCACCGATGTGAATTGCGCCGGCGAAGCTACCGGAGCGATACAATCTACCGTTTCCGGAGGCCATAGCCCATACAGATACCTTTGGCAAAACGGAGCGCAAACAGCTGATTTGCAAGACATTACCGCCGGTAGATATGACTTAACCGTTACAGATGATAATGGATGCTCCGAACAACAGTCCACCGAAATCACTGAACCGGGGGAGCCTCTTACAGCTACGGCCACGACCAAAGATATTACCTGTAACGGGGGACGCGATGGACAGATATTAATCGCTTCCAACGGGGGTACGGCTCCCTATCTTTACAGTATTAACAATGATGATTTCACAGGAATTAATAACAAGGTCGGTCTGTTCCCCGGGACTTATTCCATCACGGTCAAAGACGCTAGGGGGTGTACCACTACCATTCCGGAAGAAACCATCACCCAGCCTGAAGCCATCGAACTAGATCTAGGTCCCGACATTGCGCTGGCCTACGGAGACAGTTTGCAGATGATGCCGGATATCCAAAATGCGGTGGGAGATATTAGCTATGAATGGACAAGTGCGAGCGGCGACATCTTAAGTTGTACGGGCTGCCCCAATCCGATGGTCAGCCCCTCCTTCCAAAACTTCATATACCTCTACATCACTGATGAAAACGGCTGTTCTGCCAATGCACAGATTCGGCTCATTGTATCCAAACACACAAAGATCTTTGTCCCAACAGGATTTTCACCAAATGAAGATAGCCAAAATGACCGGCTCTATGTCGTAGGAGATTCGAAAGCACGCATCGCCTATTTCACTATTTTTGACCGCTGGGGAGAGGAGGTATTCCACATTGAAGACGTCCCCATCAATGACCCGGACTCCGGTTGGGACGGCACTTTCCGCGGCGAGCCACTCCCCACCGGGCAATACGTGTGGCAATTACAAATCACCATGCCCGACGGAAGATTAGAAAAATTACAAGGTTTTTCAACCTTACTCCGTTAATCGTGTTATAAAAAACCGGATGGAAATCTTCATCCGGTTTTTTTTTTATTTGCAAAGTTTAATCAAAATGAGTTTACACGATTTAATCAAGTCTGATAGTGCGACCATCGTGGATGTCCGGACTCCCGAGGAGTTTAAAGAAGGGCATGTCCCCTACTCCATCAACATCCCCTTAGACACCATCGCCAAACAAATCGACCGCCTGAAAGGGCTCTCCAAACCCATTATCCTTTGCTGCCGATCCGGCAATCGCAGCAGCCAAGCACTCGGCCAATTGAAATCTGCCGGCTGCGAACAAATCTTTGATGGCGGTCCTTGGAAGGATGTTTATTTGCATCGCCTGTAGGGACGCACGGCTTGGCAGGGACGCACGGCCGTGCGTCCCTGCCAAGATTCATTCAATCAAGAAAAGAACCGGTGTTGATAGCGCGCATTGACATCCGCCACGTCAAAATAATCCGGATCGAAGTCTTCTCCGACCCATTCCATAATTTCCTCGTGTTCAGGATGGTCTTTGTCAGCGATAGTAGCCAAGAGGTCGGAATATCCCCAAATCCCGCCACAATCATCCGGCGGACAGCT
>JALVCY010000419.1 GCA_027009605.1 Saprospiraceae bacterium | reverse complement strand
AAATAAAATTTTGTGAACTCAAGAGCAAACCACTACTCTCGACTTTTCGGAGTAAACTCAACGGTGTAACGGTTAGGCAGCCAAGAGCGTACCCCTTGAACGCCCGAAGGGCAAATTGAACGTCCGAAGGACAAATTGAACGCCGAAGGCAATGAACGGTATAGCGATTTAACGGTGTAACGGCTAGGCAGCCAAGAGCGTACCCCTTGAACGCCGAAGGCAAATTGAACGTCCGAAGGACAATTTGAACGCCGAAGGCAATAAACAAAACTCCGCTAAACTGAAATACCGCCAAATCATTCCTCACCGGATCAAAGTAACATCCCCGGCAAAAAGTTTGGTTCGGCCATCCAAAAACTCTACCACAATTTGATAGGCAAAAACATCGGAATCCATTCTCTTGTCTTTATAGTAGCCATTCCAGCCATTGCGAAAGCCGACTCCATCTGTCTTTTGGTCAAAAATAAGATTGCCCCAGCGATCAAAGACTTGGAAGCGAAGAATCCGGTTCACGTCTTTATCGGTATAGACTTCAAACAAGTCGTTGCGGCCGTCTCCGTTGGGGGAGAAAGCATTTGGGATATAGACTTCATCCGGTTTGAATACCGATACCTGAAATGAATCTTGGAGCAGGCAGCCGTTGTCGTCATAGACCCAAGCGGTGTACAAGGTATTGTCGAAAGGCGTGGCGTTGACTTGAGCGCAGCTGTCGCAATCTAAAGAAAAGGATGGAATCCATTGGATGCTGTCCGGTGTGAAATTGGAGAAAAGAACGAGTGGGGTAGAATAACCCAAATGAATCAAGTCTTGACCGGAAATAGAGATAATATGGGATTCATTGTAGCGAACCAAGTGCGTATAAATAGTCGAATCACAGCCATATTGAGTGCTCAAAATGGACGTATAGTCACCGGGTTCTGTAATCGTATCTCCGTCCGGCAGGATGAAGACCGCATTTTGGCAGATGCCGGTGTCGATGTAAGTGGTCACGTTTTTTTGTACGTCCAAGTTGAGATGAACGGTACTATCGCAGCCGTAAATGGACGTAAAAAAGAAGTCTTGCGAAATAGGGGTCGTAAATATCTGCCCGCCCCAATACAACGTATCTCCTTCGCAAATCCCCTGATTATCCACTTCGTTGAAGGTGCTGGGCATGGTCATCAAATATTGGAAGGTATTGTTGGTTTCTTGTAGCTCGGTGATTACATCGCCGTCATCGACAACAGCAAAAAGCGGGAAATCATATCCCAAAGAAGCCGGTATGGTGAGCACAATGGTTTGGGTTAAGCTATCGCCGATGGCCAGTGCTTGAGTTGTTTTTTGAGTCCCAAGGAAGATACCGTTGGTCGAATTCGCATAGAAAGAGACATCTGCGCCTTTCGGCAAAGTATCATTAGCGGGATCGTTATAGACGGTATAAGTAATAGTAATGTCGCGATTGTCGCAAGTACCCGTATGGTTTTTAATTTTGACGGTGGCGTCCGGCAATTCATTATTGAAGGTGATGGCATATACATTAAAAAAGATAACATCTTGGCTGGCGGTGGCGGTGATTTTGATTTGCTGGTCTCCGGCTTGGACATCATTGCTGATATCGAAGTAATCCATATCCATGTTATAGTTTTTGTCTTTGTTGGAGAAGGTGTTGGTACTATTATAGATTTGTCCGGCCGGATTCAAGCTGTTGGATAGTGGATGATTATTGACTTTCATCCCTTCATATCCCAATGAAGGAAAATTGTCCCCTTCCCAAACGACAAAGGCCAGTTTGGCGCCATTGGGGTTATTGATATTAATACCGTCGAGATTGAAGTTTATGGTGGTTTGGCTAATTCCCCGAAAGCCATCATAGAGTTTTACGGTATTGAGCGGAAGCGCTGAATCTTCATAGACAACAACTACAAACCATCCGCTAAACATGGTCTGCGGACAATATGGAGCCCCACTTGGGACATCCAGTTCAGATACCCTGTATTGTCCCGTTCCATGAGCTTGGAGAATACTCGTAACGTCATAAGAAGCACTAAAATAATTGCCGGCGCCTCCGGAGCTAGCCAAATAATCGACATACACTTTGCTGGCAGTTATAGTTTGGTTTGTTAGCCCATTGGGGCCGGAGAGTTTCACTTCTTTATCTCCAGAACCCGTACCGGCCCAATACAAAATAGCCCGTTCGATACTCGGATTCCCTGACGGAAGAACAAATACAGCGCTGGAACTGGACTTATTATCATTTTGGCAATCAAAGCTATTGTCGGTGGTATTCCCCTTAACGTTGTTGGTATTCCCAAACATAGTAAAGTCATAGTGTCCATCAAAGGATAAGTAGGATTTGATGGGCACTTGCGCAAAAATAGAATTCGCACAGAACCACAGAAATATAAAAAAGGTGAGTTTTTTTAGCACATGTTTGAGTTTTATCCTTTAGAGTGATGGCTTTGCCCTCTCTTGGATAACGCTTGACCCCTTCTTTTTGTTATCTTTTTTAGTAACTGTTTAGGTGCTCCTATTTTAGGGCAAAAAATAGGCATTTTTGTGGATGTTGAAGCTACAATTATTGAAGCGTAGCTGGGCTACGTGAAAAAATTTTAGCAAAAACAGGCGCAAAAAGGGCA
>JALVCY010000418.1 GCA_027009605.1 Saprospiraceae bacterium | reverse complement strand
GCAATTGTTTATCCATTGACGCAAGCGTATCATCCACAGAGAAAACACCGCTTACCGGCATGGCGTTATTTTCCATTTGTTCCACGGCGACGAGCAGGAGAACTTTTTGCAATTCAGGCGTATAAGCATCCCATTTGGAAAAATTTAGTTTTTTACGCCCTTGTGTGACCGGCTCAATATACTTTTTATGGAAAGGCGCGAAATGAGCTAATCTCGGATATTGGGCTTGCGCCGAATGGCAGTTGTAGCAATATTTTTGGAGCAAGCCACCAACTTTAGCGGGCGGAGCAGATAAATAAATAAAATCAGACTCCGGACGTACTTCCTGATTTTCAGGTAACGTCCCACGGCGATAAGCAATAGTCAATACAACGAAAACAAAGGCCATAAACCAGAAAAAATACTTCAAATCCCTATCCTTTTTAATTCTCAGCAAAGGTAATCACTTGCAAAAAATAAATATCTTTTATAGTGATAAATTTTTATTTTTGACATATCTCATCGTGTTTAGGCATTTATATAATGCGAATTTCCATCAATTGACAAAAGACGGATATATATCTGTAATTCAATGAGTTATGGCATTTTATTTGCCCCTATCTCTATGTAACACAACAAGAAATAGTAGCCCAATCAAAGGCTCTTAAGAATAATTTGGGGGGTTTATTTTACGGCAGCGGATGGGACGAAGGTCTTTTTCCGCTGTTTTTTTTTGCGCAAGCATAAGCCGGTCGATATATTCCTATCCTTCCGGCAAAATCGCCCCATCCCTTTCCCAAAGACTATCGCCCCATATCCGTCTTACGAGCAGCATCAATAATTTTCACAAAATCATCTGCATTCAGGGCAGCTCCACCGACTAAGCCTCCGTCCACATCGGGTTGTTTAAAAATTTCTAAAGCATTGGCCGGTTTGACGCTACCCCCATAAAGGATGGACACTTTTTCGGCCAACTTTTCTCCCATTTTTTTCTTTACAGCTGCTCGAATGGCAAAGTGCATATCTTGGGCTTGTTCGGGGCTGGCGGTTTTGCCGGTACCTATGGCCCAAATCGGTTCGTAAGCAATAATAATATCCTTAAATTCTTCCGGGGATAATTTAAAAATAGTACTTGTCAACTGGCGAATAACATATTGAAAATGCGTCCCCTTTTCACGAGTCCCCAAGGACTCTCCGCAGCAAAAGATAACTTTTCGCTTATTTTCAAGGGCTTTTTTGGTTTTGGCCAACAAGATAGCATTTGTTTCCTTAAAATATTGTCTCCGCTCAGAATGGCCAATAATCACATATTTAGTCCCGATAGCCCGTATCATATCAGCCGAAATCTCTCCCGTATAAGCGCCACTATCTGCTTGGTGCATATTCTGAGCCGCTGTCGCAAAACCTTTTCGCCCTTTAATCAATCGTTGAATCTTATCTAAATGAGTGAATGGCGGTCCGAAAATCACTTTCACCTTGCCCAATTTGGCCTTTTTCAGGACGGCTTTCGCCAAAGTTTTTCCTTCTTTTGGGGTGGTATTCATCTTCCAATTACCGGCAACAATAAACTTTCTCATGTTTTTGCTGCAAAGTTAACTAAAACAACATTAACTATAAAGAATATCGACATCAAATGCGCACATATTATAAGCACAATTGGACTTTATCCCCTTTTTTAATTGAAGACAGAATGCCAAAGTAAAATCCCAAACAAAAACCCATATCGTCTCAACCTGCAAAGCTCTCAACCCGAAGTCCGTAGGACGAGTCTCAACCTAGTGAGCCGAAGGCGAACGTCTCAACTTTTCAACTAGCGAAGTCCGAAGGACAAGCGAATCAACTTCTTCAACTAAAACCCAAACAGAAATCCAAATATTCAAGACTAAAGTAAAAAACCAAGTAAAAACCCAAATCTATCAACTAGCGAAGCTTGCGAGCGAATCAACTTCTTCAACTAGCGAAGTCCGAAGGACAAGCGAATCAACTTCTTCAACTAAAACCCAAACAGAATCTCAAATATCTAAGAATGAACTAAAATCCCAAACCAATTCCCTAATCTCTCAACTAGCGAAGCTTGCGAGCGAATCAACTAGCGCAGCGAATCAACTTCCTCAACCCTCTCTACCAACAGAATATTTTTTGGCAAGCTATTTGCACTAAAGTCAGTTAAATCAGTGACCTAACATATCACCTTTTTCCCCAATAGGTTAGCTGATTTAGTAAACAACACAACCGACATGAAATCACATTGGAGACTTTTATTTGGCTTGCTCCTTTTCCTATTTGGCACAGTAAATGTCTTTGGGCAAAACGACTTATCCGTAGCTTATGCTGTCAACGGCATTCCTGACATTCTCAACCTTTGTGGAAAACCGGATACCGCTACAATCCTAATCACTACTTCCGGCATCAACTCCAATACTAGAACCAACATCACAGCCAACGTAAAACTGGCCGGTGGAATCAGAATCATCAGCCTGCTCACCGGGGAGAGCACCAATGGCGTCTCTTTACAAGCCGGTGCCGGTACCAATACCCCACAATTTACAATTCCGGATTTATCTCCTTCTGGGCTCAACGAGGCTAAATTAACTTTTTTAGTCAAGGCGGATTGTAGCATTATCGACTCTTTAAGCCAAAATCCAAGCTATGATTTAAAAGATACTTGGAGCATTAATTATGACATACAAGATGCTGCTAATCAAGTAGTTAGAACACTAAATTCTTATCGTGCCGCCATCCGAACGCCGGATTTAGTGATTAATCCCCTACAAGTAGCCCAAAAAGTTAAAACCGGAGACTGCCTAACTAGAACCACCAAAGTAAACAATACCAGTCTGGACGCCTACTTTATGAATTTGACCTATCAGGTTCAAGCGACACCCAGCTTTTATTATACGGCCATTCGTGTCAATGGCACAAATGTCAATATCACCAAAACGGTCAGTCCTTTAGGAGACACGATTGTTTCTGCGGATATTGACGGAAGTTTGTTCGTCGCCAATGGTGGCACATCCAACAACGATACCCTATTTGACTCAAACGAAGAAATCACTATTGAAGAAGATTTTTGCCTAACCAATTGCAATGACTTTGCTACAACCCATAAAATCAGTTATGGATGCTTCGGAGATACCTGCAAGGTCTTTTCCAAGGAAGCCGGCTTAGAAGCCGGTCAAGGCAATATCTCCATTATTTATGACACCAATAACACAACGACCCCATCCCAAAATGCCGGCTACTGTAAAACCGGTGTTTCTGCCGTGAAAATCACCAACGCCGGGGTGGCCATAGACCCTGGTTTTGCAGATATTTTTGATGTTCAAGTCGGCATAGGCCTAGGCTATCCGGCATCATTAAGTCATGGAGGATATACGATACAAAGCATTGAAGTTCAAGGGATTACAATCAATACACCGGAGGTATTAAAAACGCTGGATAACAATCCCGCTTTTGCGGTTGACCCCGATGGCGCCGGTGGTTTGGCAGACTTGGATGGAGATGGTTTTTTCGATGATTTGCCGGAAGGCGAATCCATTGAGATTGTGGCTCGTTATGACTTTAATTGTGGAGATGCAGCCAACATTGATTTATCGACCAACTGCGACACTTCGTTTACTAGCAGACTATCGGCTTACTTTGAATATAACACCACCTGCAAAGAGCACCAAAAGACAGAAAGAACCAACTACTTTGCTATCTATAACCAACAAGTAGTCGTAGAAAACTACAATACACCCGATGTGGATGCCGGTTCCGGAGAGATTTTCTATTTGGATCACCAGCATGACCGCCGCATCTATAATTTTGACAAAGGTTGTGCCAACGGTAGCTTCTATGTACAGCTGACTTTGCCGCAAGGCATCCACCTAGATAGCGCACACACATCTCTCGTCCAAAGTGAAGTCATCAACCACCCAATGACTTCCCAGACCATGTCCAATGATACACTAACCGTAAAATTTGACCCGGGCCCCTTTGAAATTCTTAACGGAAACTATGACTTAAAACTAGCCTTCACCGCAGACTGTAATGCCGCAGACGGGCGCGTACATTTTGACGGAGAATTTGGATTTATGTGTCCGGATTGCAATTGCAAACATGTATGGTACTGTGCAGATATCACCGGTACTTATGTACACGTTAAAAATCCGCCTTGCCCGACCGCACCGACTTGTGACAATGCCATTCGTACAGATGATATGGAAATGCGTCGTACTACTTTTGGCTTTACGGACTCGACTTATACAACCCCCATTGACCCGGCTGCCGCCAATGCCAAAAGCGGACTGAACTGTGATACGATGTTGCTCTCTATTGACGGATTGTCGGGTAGCGCCTTTACAGGAAATGATATAGGCATTGACGTAAGTTATGCCAATCCACTGTATGGAGACGGTACGGATAATGTATTTAATTACGAGCGCGGCTATTTAGAAATCAAGCATGCCGGTGTGGTTTCGACCTGCGAAATTCCTAAAAATAGCTTGACTACGACTCCGGTAGATCCCTATAAGTATTTGGATTTCAGCCTATTAGCATCGCTTCAATCTTGTGGTTTGACGGTTCAACCGGATGACACGGTTCGTGCCTATCTGTATTTTACCGTTAATGATGAAGGCCCGTTTCCAAATAATTTTTTCTTAGTGCCTGAGTTGAGAGCCGGGTTTTATGCCAATAATCCGGCAAAAATCACTTGCGGAAACTATGGAGATGAAGTCAAAGTAGGAAAAAACAGAGTGCTGATTAGTGGCCCCAACAATAGCGTCCAACCCCAAGGCTGCGACACCGCATTTTTGGACTACAAGATTATTCCGATTAATAACGGATACCCTTTGACCAACCCGGCAGAACATAGACCGGCTGTAGCCATTGATTCGGTCACATTTGATTATGAGCCCTTCCTTTTGAATGGTTTTGCCGGAGTCAAGGTACAGGCTTCTATCATCAATCACCCCAGCTTTGGGAATGACTATTACGACATTGGCTCTTTAGATAATTCCGGGCATTTTGTGGCGACATTTGACACGCTTACGCAATTCCCGTCGATGCTTAATATCGTGGACTATGCCATTGCGATTCGATTTATGGCGTTGCCTAAATGTGAATCTCAAACGGGCAGCTTCAACGGAGACAATACCTACGACTTTGATGCCAATATCTACTACAAAGGAAATTACCACGCTTTTAACATCAGTGGGGGCGCTTGCGTCAAAGATACCACCTACAATAATACCAATGATATTGCCTATTCCAAACCCCCTGAAATCAGCTTGGAAAACCTAGGGCCACCAATAGTCAATGCCGAAAATAATACCATTTCATGGAAGGTAAGACAATGTAACACAACGAATTATGCCGATGCCGTTGTTTCTTGGGTCTCACTGGAAAATATCTCAAGCGCTGTCAATGTCATCAGCATGGAAGACATCACAGACCCCGCCAATACAATTCCCCTGACGGTAAATAACATCCCTTTAGGCGGCTATTATGCCAATACCAACGGGCTGCTTAGAGCCGTCGCAACCAATACGCCGGATGACATCTGTAATATCATCCAAATCAAAGTTCAATTAACAGATTGCGGCCTCATTACGGCCGATATTAATAGTGGTTGGAATTGTAGTGCTTTTGATCCTACGCTACATCCATTCTGTGCAAAATCCACACTGCAAGTGCAAGGTACTACACAGCCCCCCCACCTGTCCATTATCCAAACGTCTAACGCCGACCCCAAACCATTTTGTGACACCATCCCCGTGGCTGTTACCATCCAAAACACACAATTAGGCAATGACTACAATATGGGCGTTCTCATGACGCTTCCACCCAATGCGGTTTTAGTACCGGGCAGTGTCGAAATAGCTTGGCCGCCTTCCGCAGGCTTCCAGCCGCTTGGATCTGACCCGGTTTATACGAGTAGTAGTGTATTGGGAGACAACTATACGTTTGACCCATTTGCTCCATACCCGTATCTCGGCATCAATGGATTGCCCAAAACATCGACGACCACAGTAACTGATTCTAACCAAATCGCCATCCGGTATCAGCTGGTTTCAGATTGTGGATTTACCAGTGGACGCTCTGTAAAGTTGATTCTTTCCGGTGAAGAATTTTGTGGAGACGCCGTGGACACCACAGGCTTTAAGACCTTCCCTATCTTTATCACAGGGGGAGAAGCAGACCCGGCCAATCAAATACAGATTGTCCCCACTGTTGGAGATACAATCTATGGGCAATTTCCGGTAAATATTCAAATAACCAACGTCGGAGACTCCATTACCGGACCGCTTGATAAAATTAAAGTATTGCTTTCGCAAAATATCACCTACGTCCCCAACAGCGCTACAGCCGCCAACTGGACGCCCGGAGAGCCCACCATTTCCGCCCAAAACGGAATCACTACCCTATCTTGGACATTGCCGCAAGGTATGACCCAAGGAGATATTAATTCATTTAGTTTTGAGCTCAATTCAATGGACATAGGATGTGGGTCGGCTGATTTCCAACTTGGTTTTATGACCATTCGGGAAACCCAACAATATTGTGCCGTATCCAATTCAAATTGTACCGTTGAAATCATTACCGCACCGCTACAAATTCGTGACATCCACAAAAAGGGCAGTCCCATAATTACCATCGGAAGCTCTGTTTCGGATACCTTGTGTGCCGGACAAACCATTAACTTAACAGCCAATGGTTCGGATGATATTACTTGGATTCAAATGCCATCCGGTGATACGATTGGCGTGGGCAACCCGATTCCCTTAATTCCTAATATGAGCATCACCGGCATCATTGCGACAGCGACTAGTGACACTTGTAGTATTAGTTCTGATACACTAAATATCGTCGTATTGGATGCTCCTTTCTTAACTTTGCCCGGAGACACAACCATCAATGAAGGCGATACCATCCTAATCAATGGAAACCTGACTACAAACATTCCGACATCGCTCACTTGGACGCCAACGACCAACTTAAGCGATACCACCATCGCCAACCCACTAGCCTACCCTACGGACTCTACCGCCTATATCCTAGAAGCATTAGGCAATACCGGGTGTGCAGTAACGGATACGATAAACATCAATGTTATTCCTAAAATCGACACCGTGCCTTGCCCTATATTTAGCATTGCGGGAGATAGTACTAACTACTTGACTGTCTGCGGTTTAGATGCTTACTTCCCAATCAGTATCGAATACGACAGTCTTTGGAAATATAAGATTTATCTGGATGGTGACCTAGTGGATACACTCATCACGCCAAGCACACAAAATCGTGGAATTTACCCTTTGACCGGTATTCTTGCGGCAACAGGCCCATTTGATATCACTTGGTACTTTGACAACAAAATAGAAATAGCTACCGTCCAAGACCTAGATGATTTACTCATACAATTCAACCAGTGGGACAGCTTTGGCAATTGGTTTTTTGACCAAAACAATGAATATCTTTGGGGAGGCGCACCATTCTATGGTTACGGAAGTTTAAGCATTAAAAATAATTCCGGATTAGATATCAAAGCCTCTTACTCCGAAGCAACTAGTGTCGGGCAAAGTCAATTATTACTAGCTGCAGGCCTGCATCAATTGATTGTATATGACTCTACTCAGAGTTGTGCAGACACCATAAATATTGCGGCTGCATGCAGTCCATTTAGTCCAAATTCAGGAACGGGAGCCTGTATTTCGGACCAGATATATATCGACCAAAGCTTAACTTATTGTATCGACACCACGACCCTTCCGGGAACCATTGTCAGCTACACGAATATTTGTGCAAACTCAGACTCTTCGGCGGTTGAATACGTCCTAAACGATTCTTCTTTCTGTGTCGAATACGTAGGACAAGCCCTAGGAAACGATTCCGCTTGTGTCGTCATCTGTGATAATTATGGGCTCTGTGATACGATAAATTTCTGTACCGAAGTGATAGACTATGATGGCCTACCCATCGCCAACGATGACAGCACCTGTGTCTATATGAATACCCCCGGTGTCATAGATTTCTTAGCTAATGATACGACTTGGGGCGGCATAGATAGCTTATACTTTGTTAACACACCACTCAGCGGCCAAATGGTGCTAAACTTAGACAACACAATCACTTATACGCCTGACCACAATATTTGTGAAAGGACAGAGCGATTGCAATATATTGTCTGTAATTCCAATGGATGTGATGATGCCTTTTTGGATATTTGTATTTTATGCGATGATATCGTGGTCTTTACGGCAGTGTCCCCCAATGAAGACGGTGTAAACGATGTATTTTATATTGCCAACATCCAAAACTACCCAAATAACGAAGTAGATGTCTATAATCGTTGGGGCAACCGGGTATTTCATGGTACCGGTTACGTCAATACTTGGAACGGCTACTGGAACAATAACACCATCGTGCCGGACGGGACATACTATTATGTGATTAGACTAAATGATCGGGCACACCGAGTTTTTAAAGGCTATTTAGAAATTCAAAGATAAAAAGAGTAAACAATTTGGTACGCCGGTAATGTATTGGATAAAAGAAGTTGTTGTTTACTTTTTAGCAGAGCGTTTTCCCTCGGGAATTCGCTCTCTTTTTTTGGATTCTCACCATATTTTCTAAACCTTTGAGCTGGCTCCGAAAAGTCGAGTTTTTGAGATAGCAAGGAAATTTGCCAAATTATATTCGAGATGCATGCATTCTGTTCAATTGTTGAGTTTGCTCCGAAATGTCGAGTTCAGTGGTTTGCTCTTGAGCCCACAAAATTTCATTTGGTTTCTTTTGATAAAACTTTCCAAAAGTTTAAAACTTTTGGAAAGTAATGTATCGTAACCAAATAAAATTTTGTTCATCGCTTTAATTTCCGGCGCAGTGGACTTTTTGGAGTAAACTCATCGTTAAATCGTTCAACTGATTCTCACAACTAGTTGATTATCAGTGCTTTCAATTGAACAGTTAAACAGTTGAACGATTGAACAAAATCTCCAAACAGACTAAAAATCGGTGGTTTTTCGAAAGAATACTTTCCGGTGAGAACTCACCTTTTAAAAGTTTGACCTATCTTCGCACCAAAATTCAATCATGACAGTTAAAGAATTTCTTAATAATCTACCCAATCGTGTAGAACCCGAAGCCCTTACGGGAAAAGAATCACTCTTTCATTTTGAGATTGCCGGTGATGAAGGTGGAGAATATACCGTGAAGATTGCCAACAACAAGATTGAAGTCTCCGACGGACTTATCGGAGAAGCCAAGTGTACCGTTAGAGCCAAAGCTAAAAACTTTCTTAAGGTCATCAACGGAGAAACCAAAGCCATGACCGCCGTCATGATGGGTAAAGTAAAAATCTCTAACCTTTCGGAAATGATGGAATTTGCTAAGTATCTTGGATTTTAATAGAGGATTTGGTCTTTGATGGTTGTAGGTGTGGATAGATTCCCTTGCGGGAAAAATGAGTGGTGAGAGATGAGTGGTGAGTGGTGAGTGGTGAGTGGTGAGAAGTGAGTAGTGAGAAGTGAGTGGTGAGAAGTGAGAAATGAGAGATGAGTGGTGAGAGATGAGTAAGTCAGAATCTGCGCACATCTGCGGAAAATAAATCTGCGCATATCTGCGGAAAACAAATCTGCGAAAATCTGCGAAAACCAAATCTGCGCACATCTGCGGAAAAAAATCTGCGTACATCTGCGGGAAAAAAATCTGCGGAAAATAAATCTGCGCACATCTGCGGAAAACAAATCTGCGGAAAGTTAAACCGGCAAAAATCATCACCCAACCACAAGCATCAAGGCGATTCCCGCTTAAGCAAAAGGCTAAAAATATAGCCAAAAGCCAAA
>JALVCY010000417.1 GCA_027009605.1 Saprospiraceae bacterium | reverse complement strand
AGCGACCAAAAGTAAAAAGAATTTTTTCATTATTCAATTATTTTGTAATTTTCTGTAAGAAGCCGCCTTTGGGTTTACAAAATACAAACCGGAATAAATTGGTTTTTTGTAAAATATTGATTATCAGCTGCTTACGCAAATAGTCTTGCGAGTAGAATACTCAAATTTGTTAATCTTTCGAGAATGTTTCGGGCAACCGGTTGGAGCATGTTCAAACTACAATCCGGCGGCTTTCAAACACCTTAGTCAGGGCAAAGTTAGGAAAAATATTCGACTTTTTTTAGTAGAAATTGTCCCGTGATTGGCATTTGTAGATTTTTTGTCGATTATTAAGGATTTGTGCTGGTTGTCCGACCAAAAAGTAATACTTTTGGCTTATGATAAATATAGCTTATTCGCCCGAAGTCGCTTACGCAAAAGCACACAACAAGCCCATCGTCGCATTGGAAAGCACCATCATCTCTCACGGTATGCCTTTTCCGAAAAATATGGAAACCGCCTATCAAGTGGAAGCCGTCGTCCGGGAAACCGGGGCTTATCCGGCTACAATTGCCATTATTGACGGCGTGCCTAAGGTAGGGCTGACGGAAAAAGAGATTCGCATTTTGGCGGAAGCCGGTACTTCCGTGACTAAAGTGAGCCGGCGGGACTTGCCCGTTGTCCTGGCGGAAAAGCAACATGGGGCGACAACAGTGGCAGGCACAATGATTTTGGCGGAAAAGGCAGGTATCCGGATTTTTGCTACCGGTGGGATAGGGGGCGTACATCGGGACGGACAAAATACCTTGGATATTAGTGCGGATTTACAAGAATTGGCTCGTACTTCTGTGGCTGTTATTTCTGCCGGCGTCAAATCCATCTTGGATTTGGGTCTGACCTTAGAGTATTTGGAAACGATGGGCGTGCCGGTTTGGGGCTACCAGACCAATGAATTGCCGGCTTTTTTTACTCGAGATAGTGGATTTAGGTTGGATTATCGAGTGGATGATGTGGCTACGCTTGCGCAAATGCTAAAAGCGAAATGGGAATTTGGCTTGGACGGTGGGGTTTTAATTGGCAATCCCGTGCCTAGGATTCACTCTATGCCTAAGTCCGAAATCGACCAAATCATTGCTCAAGCTTTGGTGGAAGCCGGAAAAAAAGGCATCAAAGGAAAAGAAATTACCCCTTTTTTGCTGGCCAAAGTCAATGAATTGACGCAAGGCAAAAGTCTAGCCACCAATATCGAATTAGTCTTGAATAATGCACGTTTAGCAGCCAATTTGGCGATGAAGTATGCCCTCTAAAAAAGTATCCGAAAAAACCTTATTTTTGTGCCAATGGTCAAACTAATAGAATGTCCCCGGGATGCCATGCAAGGATTGCATGAGTTTATACCTACCGAAACCAAGGTGAACTACATCAATAAATTATTGCAAGTAGGCTTTGATACTATTGATTTTGGGAGCTTTGTATCGCCCAAAGCGATTCCGCAGATGGCGGATACGGCGCAGGTGTTGGCCGGTTTGGACTTGGATCAGACCGATACCAAACTGCTGGCCATCGTCGCCAATATGCGCGGGGCCAATGATGCGGTACAGCACCCGGAAATTGATTATTTGGGCTATCCTTTTTCTATTTCAGAAACTTTTCAGATTAGAAACACCAATGCGACCATCTCCGAATCTCTCGAGCGGGTCAAGGCTATGCAAGAGCTTTGTTTGAAACATGACAAAACCTTAGTTGTCTATCTATCCATGGGTTTTGGCAATCCTTACGGGGATGACTGGAATGCCGAAATTGTCATGAAATGGATGAATGAATTGGCTCAAATCGGGGTACAGATTGTGTCTCTTTCCGACACGATAGGTGTGTCCACGACCGAGAGTATTGAGTATTTATTTAGTCATGTGATTCCGGAATTCCCGCATATAGAGATAGGGGCGCACTTGCATACCTTGGTCGGCGAAAGTGGTTCTAAGATAAAAGCGGCCTATCAAAGTGGTTGCCGGCGATTTGACGGAGCACTGAAGGGATATGGCGGTTGTCCGATGGCCAAAGATGATTTGACCGGTAATATGCCTATGGAAAATCTAGTCTTCTACCTTTCGGGAAAAAATGAAATCAATATCGACATGGAAGTTTTGTATGGGGCTATGGAGTTGGCTGATTCGGTCTTTCCGGCCCGATAGGTCTTTGTCCTTCGGACGTTCAAATTGTGCTTCGGACGTTCAAATTGTGCTTCGGACGTTCAAATTGTGCTTCGGACGTTCAAATTGTGCTTCGGTGTTCAAGGGGAACGCTTTCTTGGCTGCCTAGCCGTTACACCGTAATACCGTTACACCGTTCATAAGGGCGAACACAAGGTTCGCCCCTACGGCGTTCAAAATTATGGTGGTTTGGATGCTGGCCACCTTTTCTCCTTGATTGCAAGAACTTTTGGCTGCCTAGCCGTTACACCGCTACACCGTTATACCGCTACACCGTTCATTGCCTTTGACCTTTAATTGCTGCTTAGCCGTTGGGGGCTTTATGGCCTTGGTAGCAGCCAAATTTATTTGGCTGAAAAATCCTTGTTCCAAATAAATTTGGAACTACCGACCAATCCATCAAATATGGATTTTTTATTTGGCGGGCGCTCCTTT
>JALVCY010000416.1 GCA_027009605.1 Saprospiraceae bacterium | reverse complement strand
GAACAAAAATTTACCATTTTTTTCTAAAAATGTACGGGCATCACCGGTGGCATCCACCACATCAATGAGTACGTCATCAAAGTCATCTTGTTTCTTTCTTCTGGCCATGTCTAAGCTATGTTTATTGATTTGGGCAAAAGTACCATTTTTGGGGGATACTACGCCCTGTTTGAAGTTTTTTAAGCAGTTTGGGGGACTTTATGTTGGAGCCGCTCCATTGCTACGTTATTTTGTAACTGTTTAGGTGCTCCTATCTTGGTCAAAAAATGCCCTTTTTGCGCCTGTTTTTGCTAAAATTTTCTCACGTAGCCCAGCTACGCTTCAAAAATTGTAGCTTCAACATCCACAAAAATGCCTATTTTTTGCCTTAAAATTAGGAGCACCTAAATAGTTACGTTATTTTAATGTTTACGAGTACCTGTACGTTTAGTTCTATGAATAGAAAAGCTATCGGCAGAAAAAGTACTCATTCCATATTTATCTACACAGAACGTCCGGATGTACTCCGTTTGAACGGTGTGTTTAAGTAGCCCCACCAGGGATCGAACCTGGATCTTAGGTTCCGGAAACCTACATACTATCCATTGTACTATGGGGCCGTCGCACTTTTGCGTCTGCAAAGGTAAGGATTATTTTTTATTTGGGCGGAAAAAGTTGATTCGCTTCGTTGGATGGGAGAGTTGAGTCGTTCGCTTGATGCTTGCCGGTTGAGAATGGTTCAATTTTGCCTTCGGCGTTCAAGGAGTAAGATTTCTTGGCTGCCTTCCCGTTATACCGTTACACCGTTACACCGCTATATATACCGTTAATAAAAAAAGGCCATCAGCATACACTAATGGCCACTCACTTCAAAACAAACTTTCACTCGAAAATTACTCTATCGAGATAACCAAAGAACGCAAACCAACGTTTTTTGGTATCTCCGGAACACAAATTTAAGCGAGTTCTTCTTTTTTTTCAAATGTGACTGAATAATACTGGAATAATTACCCTATATAGGGTAGTACAATCGGGGCAATTGATTGTTATGTGTGAAAAAAAAACTTGAATTGACAACTTTGTGTAAATAAAATCATCTTTATATGGTGGAATAATCATTTTTATTTTGAACTTTGCGTTCTAGTTGTTGGTGCGGACTTGTACGGTGGCTATTATGGCGTATTTTGCGAAAGCACCAAAACGAATCGGACAATCATTGTCCCCATTTTAGTATAATCTTGACGTTTTGTCATAAAAATCTTTAACATGAAAATAAGATTGCTTGCATTATTAATGCTTTTAGGGGTTTCTACCGTATTTGCCCAGAAAGGTCCAAAAAACTGGTTTAATTTGGATAAAGAAAAAGATGGTATCAATGGAATGAGCACCGAAAGGTCTTATGATGAATTACTAAAAGGAAAAACGCCCAAAACCATTATAGTTGCTGTTATTGACGGTGGTGTTGATCCTTACCACGAGGATTTGAAAGATGTCATGTGGCACAATCCGGGAGAAATACCAAACAATGGTATCGATGATGACCATAATGGCTATGTGGATGATGTATATGGTTGGAATTTTATCGGAGGAAAAGATGGTAAAAATGTGGGGCCGGATCAGTTGGAGGTGACTCGTTTGTATGTGATGTACAAGAAGAAGTTTGGAGATTCTACCGATCCTTCTTCGTTGTCTAAAAAGGAGCGTAAAGAGTACAATCGTTATCAAGAAATAAAAAAGGAAGTCTTATCTAAGCGTAAAAAGGCTAAAGAAAATTTGCAGCAGATGAAAGATACCAAGACCCGCTTGGGTACGGCATTGGATGCATTGGCTGAAGCATTGGGTGATAAGCCTTTAACCGAAGAAAATCTGACTGCTATTGATGCTTCCGGTGATCCTAATTTGGCTATGGCGATTAATATTGCTCAACGGGCAATGGCAGAAGGAGCGACTTCAGTCAAAGGTCTCAAAGAAGATATCTTTGACCAAATTCAGGAAGGATTGGATTACTATAGCTCTCAGGTAAACTATCACTACAACCCTGATTTTGATGCTAGAAAAATAGTGGGTGACCATTATAATGACCTTTCGGAAAAATATTATGGCAATAACGATATCAAAGGCCCGGATGCCTTTCACGGGACACACGTGGCCGGTATCATTGCTGCTAATCGGAACAACAACATCGGTATCAAAGGTGTCGCTAATAATGTGAAAATTATGGGTGTTAGAGTGGTGCCTGATGGAGATGAGCGGGACAAAGATGTTGCCAATGGTATCCGTTATGCTGTGGATAACGGCGCTAAAATTATCAACATGAGTTTTGGAAAAGCCTATGCTTGGAACAAAGATGTCGTAGATAAAGCCGTAAAATATGCAGCCAAACACGGTGTTTTATTGATTCATGCGGCGGGTAACGATGCAGAAAGTAATGATATCACAGATAATTTTCCTAATGACATGTACCATAAGCATGGCTTTTTAGGACTCGGCAAAAAGATTTGTCCGACTTGGATGGAAATTGGTGCATTGTCTTATAAGACAGGAGAAGATGCTGTGGCGACTTTCTCTAACTATGGTAAAGAGCAAGTGGATATCTTTGCACCGGGTGTAGCGATTTATTCGACGACTCCTGATAACCACTACAAGGATGCTTCCGGTACTAGTATGGCTTCTCCTGCTGCTGCCGGTTCTGCTGCTTTGGTGTTGTCTTACTTCCCGGATTTGTCTGCTAAGCAGTTGAAGGAGGTGATTGAGATGTCCGGAGCGAAGCAAAACTATAGCGTTAAGCAACCGGGCACTAAGGAATTAGTCCCGTTTAGTAGCTTGTGTAAGACAGGGGCTACAGTGAATAACTACCGGGCTATTAAGCTTGCGCAAACAGTGAAAGGTAAGCGTAAGAAGAAGAACCGGATTCAATAAGTTGAGGAAGTTGATTCGCTTCGCTAGTTGAAGAAGTTGAATCGCTCGCAAGCTTCGCTAGTTGATTCGCTTCGCTAGTTGAAGAAGTTGAATCGCTCGCAAGCTTCGCTAGTTGATTCGCTTCGCTAGTTGAAGAGGTTGAATCGCTCGCAAGCTTCGCTAGTTGATTCGCTTCGCTAGTTGAAGAAGTTGAATCGCTCGCAAGCTTCGCTAGTTGATTCGCTTCGCTAGTTGATTCGCTTCGCTAGTTGAAGAAGTTGAATCGCTCGCAAGCTTCGCTAGTTGAAGAGTAGAGATACTTTTTAGTGTTTTTCGGGACTAGGGCGTTTGGCTGCCTTGCCGTTAAACCGTTAGATTGTTAATTCATTGTACATAGAAAGGCGCAGGTGGAAATTGTTTCGTCTGTGCCTTTTTGTACTGTGAAGGAAGAGTTGAACAATTGAACAAAGAGTCTGCTCCTAAAAGTCGGGTTTTTGAAAAAGTTGGAACAGTTGCCAAATATTATTTTGATGGAATGCTTTCTGTTCAATTGTTGAGTCCGCTCCGAAAAGTCCACTCCTCCAGAAATTAAAGCGATGAACAAAATTTTATTTGGTTTACCATAAGTCCCCATTTCCAAGGGGGATTTAGAGGGTTAAAACAAAAGAGAAAACCAAATAAAATTTTGTGGGTTCAAGAGCAAACAACTACTCTCGACTTTTCGGAGTAAACTCAGCGTTCAATCGTTCAACTGATTGCACATAACTAGTTGATTTCCAACACCTTCGATTGAACAGTTAGGGTGAACGAAAGAAAATTTTTATAATATGTTAGCCTATGTGTGGACTATTTCTCACCCAAATTTTAGCAGTCTGAAGCCAAGAATTTGTAGCGTTTCTTAGTGTAAACTTAGTGGTAGGGAAAAATGTAATGCCTAACCACTAAGGACACGAAGTTGCCACTAAGAATTCACTAAGGTATTGATTGTCAACAAGTTAAACACCGCCTTTTTGTGCAATTTTTTACTCCCGGTCTAAGGTATTTATTATTTTTATATTCTAATTTTTTTCTTTCGTTTACCCTGTTGAACAGTTGAACGATTGAACAAAATCCCCAAACAGAATAAAATTTGGTAATTTTACCGCAGAATACTATTCGGAGTGAACCCATCTGTTAATTGAAAAAAATGTTGAATGAAAGCGTTTGAAATTGCGAAAGTCACTGATTATCAAGGTGTTATCCCTGAAATACTGGAAAGTTGTTCCCGCAAGGTTTTTTTGCTGCAAGGCGAGCTGGGGGCGGGGAAAACAACTTTTGTAAAATCGGTGTGTGGGATACTTGGTGTCGAAGAGCTAGTCGATAGCCCGACTTTTTCTATCGTCAATCAATATGATTATGTGGAAGATGGCCGGCCTAAAAAGCTGTATCACTTAGATTTGTACCGAATCGAATCCGTGGAAGAAGCCCTAGATTTTGGTATTTATGATATATTGGATAGCGGTGAATTGGTTTTTATTGAATGGCCGGGCGTCATTGAACCCCTATTGGATGGAGATGAATGTAAAATAATTATCTCTGAGCTAGAACATTCCCACCGAAAATTAGTACTTTTGTAAAAGCCTTACTCTTTTCTTATCCTTCCGGATAGAAGGGGTGTCGCATTCAGGCCTAAATTTAATCAATAGATATGGGTGACCAACGAGGGAAAGTTGATATTCCGAAGCATCTTTTAGAAGAACATCTAAAAACTCAGCCGGAACAATTATTGATACAAAAAAGCAAAGGAGATTTTGCTATTGGGGTACCTAATGAAATTTCTTTCCAAGAAAACCGGGTAGCTCTTGTCCCGCATTCCGTGGCGACCTTAGTCGCTCTCGGCTATCGGGTGATTGTCGAATCCGGTGCCGGTAAAAAATCAAAAATTTCTGATACGGCGTATGGAGAAGCCGGTGCTGAATTGGTCTTTTCCGCAGAAGAAGTCTATAAAGCGGATATCATTATCAAAGTGACGCCGCCGACACTAGATGAAATTGAATTTTTTAGGCCGAATCAGATTTTGATTTCTCCACTGCATATTCCCGTTATCAACGCAGAGTACATCAATAAACTCAAGCAAAAAAGGGTGATTGCCATCGCCATGGAGTATTTGCATAATGCCAAAGGGGTTTTTCCGGTGGTGAGGGTGATGAGTGAGATTTCCGGGATATTTGCGATGCATACGGCTGCAGAGTTGTTGACTAATTTTCACAATGGAAATGGGATTTTGCTCGGTGGTATAGCCGGTGTCCCCCCCGCCAAAGTGGTCATTTTGGGAGCCGGCGTGGTTGCAGAATTTGCCACTCGCACGGCCTTGGGGCTGGGGGCGGAAGTGCGGATTTTTGATGATCATATCGAGAAGCTGGTGCGTTTGCAAAATAATATCGGGAAACAACTTTATACTTCTGTCTTAGATCCGATTAATTTGAAACGGCAATTGTTGGATGCCGATGTGGCTATTGGAGCCATCCATTCGGATTCGGGGCGGGCGCCGATGGTTGTTTCGGAAGAATTGGTGGGACAGATGAAATCCGGTTCGGTAATCGTGGATGTCAGTATAGACCAAGGTGGGTGTTTTGAGACATCCGAAGTGACTACCCACAAAAATCCAACGTTTGTCAAACATAATGTGATTCATTATTGTGTGCCTAACATTCCTTCCATGGTGGCTCAAACAGCGTCGTTTGCGATAAGCAATATCTTGACAAGTATTATGCGCCGTGCCAATGACTATGGGGGCTTGGAGCAGATGATGTTTACGGATACCGGCTTGCGCAATGGGATTTATACCTATAAAGGGAGCTTGACGAATGATTATTTAGGCCGTCGATTTGGCATTAAGACGATTAGTTTGGATTTGTTGTTGACTTCCGGATATTAATGGAGTTGATTCGCTTCGCTAGTTGATTCGCTCGCAAGCTTCGCTAGTTGATTCGCTTCGCTAGTTGAGAAAGTTGAGACGTTCGCCTTCGGCTCTCTGGGTTGAGAACTCGTCCCGATTACTATCGTGGATACGGACTTCGTGGTTGAGAGCTTCGCAGGTTGAGTTGATTTGGGTTCTTACCGGGGATTTTACTTCATTATTCGACATTCGTCATTCTGCATTCGATATTCCGGTAGTTGAGAAAGTTGAAGAAGTTGATTCGCTCGCAAGCTTCGCTAGTTGATTCGCTTCGCTAGTTGAGAAAGTTGAGACGTTCGCCTTCGGCTCTCTGGGTTGAGAACTCGTCCCGATTACTATCGTGGATACGGACTTCGTGGTTGAGAGCTTCGCAGGTTGAGTTGATTTGGGTATTTATTTGGGTTTTTACTCAGCATTTTATATTTGGGATTCTACATTTGATATAGTTGTAAGAATTTTTAGCTGCCTAGCCGTTACACCGTTACACCGTTACACCGTTACACCGTTACACCGTTATACCGTTATATCGCTACACCGTTAATCAAGAATTTGTAGCGTTTCTTAGTGTAAACTTAGTGTTATCTTCGTGTCCTTAGTGGTAAGGAAAAGCGTAATGCCTAACCACTAAGTACACGGAGTTGCCACTAAGAACACACTAAGGTGTTGATTGTCAATGAGTTAAAACTCTAGTTTCTAATTTTGTGTGCAATTTTTCACTCCTGCCCTAAGATATTCTTTATTCTTATATTCTTTTTTTTTTGTAACTGTTTAGCTAGGACTATTTTGGTCAAAAAATGCCCTTTTTGCGCCTGTTTTTGCTAAAATTTTTTCACGTAGAGACGCACGGCCGTGCGTCCCTACGTCAACATCCACAAAAATGCCTATTTTTTGCCTTAAAATAGGGGCACCTAAATAGTTACATTTTTTTTGTTACCCTGTTACACCGCCAAAGAAGCATCTATTTGAGTCCAAAAGAATGCTTTAGAGACGTTATAAAATAACTTTTCGGGCGGATATTCTAATAATTCCGTATAAGTCCCTTATTTTAGCGAAAATTTTTTGGCCGAAAGGTCTATTAGATGTCTGTCATCACTAGCAAAAGAACTAAAAAATGAACCCAATCCTAAAGAAACTCATCCCATTTGTTGTTGCTATAATTGTCTTTTATGGCTTTAGTGCGGTATTTTTTGCCCCGGAAGCCTTCAAAGGCAAAGTAATACAACAGGTTGATAATCAGCAGGTTCAAGGGATGAATCGAGAAGCCCGGGAATACGATAAGAAAGGAGAGCTCATTCATTGGACGAACACGATTTTTTCCGGGATGCCGACGACGATGATTTATCAAAAGTCACCGAATAACTTGTTGCGCCATTTTTATTATGGTTCTATGTTTTGGAAGGATATGAAATCGCCAAGCATAGAGTTGTATTTGACCATGATATTTATGTTTGTGGGATTGCTGCTGTTGGGAGTTGATTGGCGGATTGCGCTTTTGGGGGGTATCGGTTTTGCGATGAACTCTTATCACATGGAATTATTGGAAGCCGGTCATGCGACCAAGATGGTGGCTATCGCCTATTTTGGTTTTGTGGTGGCTTCTGCGTGGTATGCTTATAACCGGAATCTTTTGCTGGGGGCTTCACTTTTTGCGCTCGCCTTAGGCATGCAGGTGTATGCTAACCACTACCAGATTACCTATTATACTTTGATGGTGATTATTTTATTGGGAATCGTAGAATTTGCGAAAGCCATTAAGCAAAAGACTCTACCTAATTTTGCGAAAGCGACGGCTTTGATGTTTGTCTTTGGACTACTTTGTGCCGGTACGAATGCGTCTAAGATTTGGTCAACTTACGAATATAGCAAGGAGACGATTCGGGGAAAGTCCGACCTTGCGGCCAAAAAAGATTTGGATGGGTTAGGAAAAGATTATGTGTTTGGCTGGAGCTATGGAGTGGGGGAGACGATGACTTTGTTGATTCCGGATTTTGAAGGTGGGGGCAGCTCTCAGTCCTATAAAGGGACAAAGACGTACAAGGCTTTGAAGCCGCAAGTGATGGCCAGTTTAGCCAAAAGTGGAATCACAGGAAAGGAGGCGCAAAGACAGTTGGATCAACAAATTGGTTCGCTGTTTTATTCCGGAGATCAAGCCTTTGTGGGGATGGGGGTGTATATGGGCATAGTGATTTTCTTTTTGATGTTGTTGGGTATTGTGATGGGCAAGGGCTACTTGAAATGGTGGCTATTGGCTTCGATGATACTCTTGCTGACCATCGCTTGGGGCAAGAATTTTCCTTTGAATGAAGTGTGGTATAATATTGTTCCCTTGTTTAATAAGTTTAGGTCTTTGTCCATGGCATTGTCCTTGGTTCAAGCGTTGGCGGTGATGCTGGGGGCTTTGGGATTGCAGGTCTTTTTTAGCAAGGAGACGGCCGATGCGCAACGCCAAAAAGGCTTGTTTATAGCCGGAGGAATTACATTAGGGATATTGGTATTGACCTTGTTGACGGCCGGTGCTTTTGATTATTCAGGCCCGAAAGATAGTCGATTGGGGGCTGAACTGTCTAAGATGTTGCAGGCCGATCGCATGTCTTTATTGCGTAAGGATGCGGGACGTTCTCTTTTGTTTGCCTTGTTGGGAATAGGCTCCTTGTACATGTTTTTGAAGCACAAAATATCGGCATTGGTGAGTGTGCTCGCCTTGATATTGATAGTGTCCGTTGATATGTGGTCGGTGGATCGCCGGATTATCAACCCGTCTAAGTTTAAGAGCCCGAAGAAAACAGCCGATGCGATTGTCGAATCACCTGCAGATAAGCAAATCGCCCAAGATAAAGACCTTCATTATAGAGTGTTTGATATGACTCATGGCGACCCTTTCAGGAATGCGATGGGCGCCTATTTTCATAAGCTGACCGGTGGTTATCATCCGGCCAAGTTGATGCGCTATAACGATGTGATTACCAAATATCTGCATGAACCAAGCAAATACATGCACATTTTTGGGATGTTTAATACCAAATACGTCATCCAAAATCAAGGTAACCGGCCGGTGGTGATTCCCTTGCGGGAAAAAGCGCTAGGCAATGCTTGGTTTGTAAAATCCTATAGAATAGTTGATAATGCGGATAAGGAATTAGCGGCTTTGGCGACCTTGCGGCCAAAAGACGAGGCTATTTTTGATAAAGCTTATGCGGGAGGGTTGGATGGTTTTAATTTGAGCTATGACTCCACGGCCACCATTCAGTTGACGCATTACCATCCGGACAAAATGGAGTATGAATATTCCGCTGCTACGCCCCAGTTGGCCGTTTTTTCCGAAGTGTATTATCCGGAATCGAAAGGATGGTCTATTGCGGTTGGGGGCAAGCGAGTGCCCTTATTAAAAGCGGATTACACTTTGCGAGCGGCTATTTTGCCGGCAGGGGCGCACCAAAAAGTAGTCATGACGTTTCACCCGAAATCTTATTTTATGGGGGAAAAAATATCCTTGTTTTCTTCTATCCTTTTGTTGCTGGGGCTAGTGGCCGGCTTCTATTTTTCTGCAAAGAATCATGTAGGCGGATTGTCCATGTATTCGTTGCCGGAAAAAGAAGATATTCCAAAAACAAAACAACCGAAACAAGCTGTCCGGAAGAAAGGGAAAGGTAAAAAGCGGAAGAAGTAGATGGAGTTGAAAAGTTGAAGAAGTTGATTCGCTCGCAGGCTTCGCTAGTTGAAAAAGTTGAGACGTTCGCCTTCGGCTCTCTAGGTTTAGATTTGTCCTTCGGACTTCGTGGTTGAGAGCTTCGCAGGTTGAGACGATTTGGGTTTTTGTTGGGGTTTTTACTTCATCATTTGATATTCGGGTTCTGTATTCGATATTCTGTTAGTTTTTTTAGTTGAAGAAGTTGATTCGCTCGCAGGCTTTGCTAGTTGAAAAAGTTGAAGAAGTTGATTCGCTCGCAGGCTTCGCTAGTTGAAGAAGTTGAGACGTTCGCCTTCGGCTCTCTAGGTTTAGATTTGTCCTTCGGACTTCGTGGTTGAGAGCTTCGCAGGTTGAGACGATTTGGGTTTTTGTTGGGGTTTTTACTTCAT